>DASRQG010000402.1:0-3209 GCA_035645995.1 Mariniphaga sp.
GCAAAAAATAAATCTTCTCCAGCCAAAGGATGATTGAAGTCCATTTTTACTGTATCATCATCTATATTTAATACCTGTCCATTAAGGCGCTGTCCGTTACTGCTCATCATTGGCACAACATTTCCAACGGCAATCAGTTCCTCATCTATCTTACCATCTACCACAAATACATGTTTGGGTAAATCTACAATTGCATCTTCATTTACATCTCCATATGCTTCATCTTTTGCCAAACGAATTGTAAAATCTTCGCCTTCCTGCAATCCTTCCAATTGCGATTCAAATTTTGGAAGCATTTCTCCTGCACCAAATAGAAATTGCAACGGCTGTTCATCTGTTGTCTTTTCTATTAACTGCCCATTTTCATCTTCCAGGTGCAAATCGTAGCGTAGAGTAACCATTAAATTCTTTGATATTCCCTGCATAATTTTCATTTTATTTTAAGTTGCAAAGTAACACTTTTTACATGACGAGGCAAAATACCTAATTGTCTTTAATTATCAAAATAAACAATTAATTGAATTAAAGAGTTGAAGTTCCAATAGAATATTTATATCAATTGACTTTGTAATCTATATATCAGCATATTACAGCTAATAGCACTCTATATCTAAATCCTGTTCTTTTCTAATTATTTTCAATAAATTTAATGTTAAAATTTATCAGGTTTACAGGAAATCCAGTCAATAAATGCTGACCTTGTAAAAATTAACTATCATTTCAATTTATTACCTGAATTTAAAATCTGCCGGGTTGATTCCTGCTTTGAAAGTATCAATCAATGTTCCACCTTTGGTATACCGATAAATAATTGCATCTTGTGTGTAGTCAATCGCATTGGTAATGTACAGGTCTCCCTTTGCCGGATCGATAGCCAAATTATAAAATAACTCATTTTCATTATTAAGAAATTCAGTATCGGGAAGTGTACTGCCATCAATCGGCATTTTAAAT
The DNA here is from genome assembly GCA_035645995.1 of Mariniphaga sp. Classification (GTDB taxonomy): domain Bacteria; phylum Bacteroidota; class Bacteroidia; order Bacteroidales; family Prolixibacteraceae; genus Mariniphaga. Next base: position 955 of record DASRQG010000402.1, read on the forward strand.
ACATGATTGTTGATATAGTACAGGGTATCACGTGTACCATTTATTCTTAAGTGTGAAGGAAAATCATCAAGTTCAAATTTGTAGATATGCTCTACAGTTTCAGACTCAATATTTATACGACTAATTGCAGGCTCTTCATGTCCTACAGGAGAACCTTCAAAACCCCCGTCAGATAATACCCATAATTTACCATTTTTATCTATTACCAAATCTTTAGGCTGAAGAGGCAGTTCAATCTCAGAAATCAGTTCATCGATAGTGGTATTAATTACCAACAATTTTTTTCCAAATGACCAATTTGTAGCATAAATATAGTCATCAACCTGGATCATTTGCTCTATAGTATGGCCATCTAAATCAATTGATCCAATTTGTTCCAGTGTTTCAGGATTAAAAACCACCAACTTGTCATCCATTATGTCAGATATATAGGCTTTTTCTTCAGATACAAAATGGACATACCGGGGAGACGACAATCCGGTAATATCCCCTTTATATTCAACTGTAGAAGCGTCAACTACAACTACTTTACCTGAATTGTTTACAACAATATAAAGATCGTTGTTGTGACGGGCAAGTGAATTTACAACATCTCCCAAAGGAACATTATTCCGGGCATAAAATACACGATTGCTTACTTCTTGATCCTCGGTATTATAAAATGACAGCGATCCATTTCCACTCATGAAATTTCCTTCACAAGCTATGAATACACCATTAGAGGTATCCAGCTCAAAACGTTGTGTGTCAATTGGGTCTTCTTTACATGAAATGACCAAAGCTGCAATAAATGCTAATAAAATAATTTTCTTCATTTTTAATCATTAAAAGTTAGAGCTATAGTATAAGTAAAACTCCTGCCAGGCATTGGGCGCCACAATATGCTCTGATAGGATTTATCAAATAAATTATCAACTGTAAACTTCATATCCAGAAAATATTCCTTGAGTTGAAACTGCCTTGAAGCTGTCAATTTCCCTAAAAGATAAGGATTTAGAACCTGTTCAAAAGAAGACTCTGCATTGCTGGAGGTGGTGTACCTTTTTCCTATTGCGGATACATCAAATTTTAAGGTATACTTCTTCCATGTAGAACTAATATATGCTCCACCTTTATGCTTTGGAATATAGATAAGTTGTTTATTTCTGGAGTTATCTGCTGAATGAACTGCATTCTGATTTGTAGACCTGGTAAATGAATAATTTCCTCCTGAGCGAAATAAAATTCTGCCTAAATTGTAAGTTCCATTAAACTGATATTCGATTCCCCTTGAATATACATCTCTGATATTGTTGGCCTGCCAGTAGTATGCACCATTGAGTGCCGGCTGCCAAATTATCCAATTTTCTATCAACGAAGCAAATCCTGTAACCTCAGTATTAAATGTGAATTGGGAATTACTAAAAGTTGCTGATAGGGAAGCATCGCCGGTAAACCCATCCTCAGGTAGTAATTCAGGATTCCCGCCTGGTATCCAATATAAATCATTTAATGTAGGCTTATGAAAATTGCGTGCTGCATTCAACCGTAACACAACCGGTAATGAACGAAATACCTGCCATTCCATTCCACCAGATGGAATTAGAGGCATCATTTTATCATCATAAAACTCGGCTCGCATTAAGATATATAGCGCAAAAAGATCAGAGGGTTTAAAATGCATGTTGAGCATCAGACTTGTTTCCATTCTGCTTTTCCTGAATCCCGTATCCCTTAGTAAATTATTAGCATTTACTTCGTAATAATTCGCATCCAGGCTAAGAGTGGCATAAGTTTCATCATCAAACTTTCTAAAAATTCGTAAATGATTTAAAAAGCCTGTTTCTCTACTTCTTGATTCTTCATTTACATAATCGAAATCAGGAGTTGACCTGTGATAATCCAGTCTGGTAGAATTAATTCCGGTAAAGAAATGGTAATTAAGAAAATGGCTGTATTTCCGCCAGTCATATTGCGCCCTTACCTGTATATCCTTCTGATATTCTTTTCGTTCACTACCTTGATAAGACATGAGTTGTGGCAGGTTCCTGTCACTCCCTTGCAACCATAACCTTACTGCCGAAATATTGTCGGAAGTATGTCTGATGTAAAACTCCTGAAGGATTCCGGCTTTGATATAACCGGCATTCCTTAATGTATCTGGTTTATTAGGTATTACACCTGTATTATAGAAGGGAAAATCATTTTCGGCCGATTCAATAAATAAACGGGTAGATGACTGGAAGTATTTATTCCCCGGAGTCACTCTTAGGAAG
>DASRQG010000403.1:0-5271 GCA_035645995.1 Mariniphaga sp.
GCAACTGCAAAACGATGAATTCATCTTTAATATGGAAAAGGCTGAGGTGGCTCTTGAAAAAGCAACGATTGACAGGCTGGATGCAATTATTAGTATGGGGTATAAAGGGCCGGATGACAATATCCCTCCCGAACATTTAAATATTGCCAACATTCGTTCAGGCTACAATCAGATTTTAATCCAACATAAAGAAGCAGCCTATCAACTGGCTAATGTTACACTTAAAGCACCTTTTACAGGTTTAGTGGAGGGGGTTACTCAAAAAGCATGGGAAAAAACGGATCAGGGAAAGCCATTTTGCACACTTATTAACAACAACCGGTTTACAATCCGATTTCCTTTGCTTGAAACCGAAGTTCATGAAGTTTCTTCCGGACAAAATATTACTGTTGCCCCTATTGCTAATCTGAAACCTGCAACCGGTGTTATAACGGAAATCAATCCCCGTATCGACGAAAACGGACAGGCATGGGTAACGGCCGAAGTAAACAATCCCGGAGGATATATGGAAGGAATGAACGTGAAAGTAAGTATAAAGAAGGCTATTCCGGAAATGTTGGTGGTTCCGAAACAAGCAGTAGTCCTGCGTCAAAACCGTGAGGTACTTTTCCGCTTTACACATGGCACTTCCTATTGGACATATGTAGAAGTACAGGATGAAAATGAATCGCAGTATTCAGTCATCGCCTCCGAAGGATCCACCCTACAGCACGGAGACACCATAATCATCTCAAACAACTTAAATTTAGCACATGAGTCAAATGTAGAGATAAACTAGATAAAAAGGTTTATTTTGTTTATAGAGTTTATATAGTTAAGGATGAGTGAAATAAAATGGTTGGTAGATTTGGAATCACGATGAGAGATAGACTCGAGATAAAGGTTTATTTTGTTTATAGAGTTTATAATGTTTATGTAGTTAAGGATGAGTGAAATAAAACGATTTGAAGATTTAGAAATTTGGAAGTTATCAAGAGAAATTGCAAAAGATATCCATGAGCTAACAAAAAGGAATGGTTTTTCTAAGGATTATAAACTCATTAATCAAATAAAATCATCAAGCGGTTCTTCTATGGATAATATTGCTGAAGGGTTTGAACGGAATGGAAAACATGAATTTCATCAATTTCTTTCCATTTCAAAAGGTTCCAGCGGGGAAACCCGTTCTCAATTATACCGGGCTTATGACTATGGTTATATTACAGATCAAGAGCTTGAATTATATGTAACCAAATGTCTTACACTTAGCAGGAAGACAGGAAATTTAATGGAATATTTGCGTAATAGCCAAATCAAAGGATATAAATTTCGTAAATAATAAGAACCACATATGCCACTATAAACAACATAAACCACATAAACAATTATAAACCACATAAACAATTATAAACTACATAAACAATTATAAACCATTATAAACCACATAAACAAAAAGTATGGTTCATTTCCTAATCCATCGTCCTATAGCAACAACAATGACATTTCTGGCATTGTTGCTTTTAGGATTGGTTACAACAACCCGTCTCCCGGTGTCTTTGATGCCGGATATTGATATACCTGTAATATCGGTACGTATTACTTCCTCAGAGTTGCCTGCCCGCCAACTTGAAAATACAATAACCAAGCCTCTGAGAAATGTACTGAAGGAGGTTAATAATGTTGAATCTTTAAAGAGTGAGACACGCGACGGTTCCGCATGGATAGAATTACGTTTCAGGCATGGTACGCCAATAGACCTGGCATCTGTAGAGGTGAATGAAAAAGTGGATAAGGCAATGAATTTTCTGCCACGTGAGATACGAAGACCGGAGGTGGTAAGGGCAAGTGCTTCCGATCTTCCGGTTTTCTATCTAATGGTTTCCCGGAAAGGAACTGCCATACCTCAGTTTATACATGCCGGAAATGATTATGTGGATTCATCATCTTCCTTTGACGAAATTACAGGTGATAACGAACTTCTTCCTCTGAGTAATTTTTCAAGTCAGGTTATACGCAAACGACTGGAGCAACTGCCTGAAGTGGCATTGGTTGACATGAGCGGATTACAGTTTCCCGAAATTAAAATATCGCCCCGATCTGCCTACATCCAAAATGGTGCTTTCTCAATAGCCCTGCTGGAACAGGTGCTATTAGAGAATAATGTTGATCTGGGTAATCTGCTCATTCGGGACGGACAATATCAATATAACATCCGGTTCAACAGCCGGTTGAGGAGCGTTGATGACATTAAAAATATTCCGGTAAAAACAGGTGAGAAAATTGTTCCTTTATCAATATTGGCTGATGTACAATTATTGCCTCAGGAAACAGAGGGAACTGTACGGTATAATACAGAAAGTGCAATCAGCATGGCTATAATAAAGCAGTCGGATGCCCGGTTAGCCGGATTAAGAAAGGAACTGGAACAGATGATCACCTTCTTCAAAACCGATTATCCTGAAATTGAATTTAATGTTACCCGCGACCAGACCCGCCTGCTTGAATATTCTATAAGCAACCTGGGGCAAAGCCTTCTTATCGGCGGATTACTTGCATTCCTTTCCATGTTTTTGTTTCTTCGTGAAAGAAGAGCACCCTGGCTCATTGGAATCAGTATTCCTGTCTCACTGATAATTTCTTTATTGTTCTTTTTCCTTACAGGATTATCAATAAATATTATTTCTCTTTCGGGACTTGTACTTGGGGTAGGGATGATGATCGATAATTCAATTATCGTAATCGATAATATTACCCAACACAGGAAATTCAATTTAAAAGCACAACTTGATTTAATACAACACAATCACTTTAATCACTTAACCGGTTTGTCTTCAGCCTGCATTAATGGCACTAATGAGGTCATACGGCCACTGATCAGTTCTGTACTTACAACCTGTGCAGTATTTATTCCACTTATTTTTATGAAGGGAATGGCAGGAGCATTATTCTTTGATCAGGCAATGGCCGTTTCAATTGGTTTAATTGTATCACTGCTTGTGGCAATTACACTCCTTCCTGTTCTCTACCGGCTTTTTTACCTCAATCACTCCGGGCAAAAAGATTCAAAAGAAAAAGAACCGGCATATTATCGGTGGTATCAGGCGGGATTGCGTTTTGTGCTACGCAGGCAGTTGTTATCCGGAATGATATTTATCCTGATGATTTTATCCGGCATAGCATTATGGTTTGTATTGCCTGTGTCGCAATTTCCTGAGATAAGCCATGATGAAATATTGGTAGAAATAGATTGGAACGAGCCATTGACATTGGAAGAGAATACGGCCCGGACAGCTACTTTATTAAATGCAATGGAAACACAGCCAATCTATGTAATTGAGGAGGCCGGACAGCAGCAGTATCTGCTTAGCAGCAACGGGAATGCCGGGACATCAGAGAATAAACTGTTCATAAAAACAACATCGGAACATCAACTCGAAGAGATTTTAAGCAGCATTTCAAAGGTTTTAAACAACAAATTTCCTGAGGCTGAATATCATTTTTCTGAATCCGACAATCTTTTTAACCTCGCCTTTGGGAAACCGGAATCTCCCCTGGTAGCTAAATTCATTCATTATAATCCGGGGGGCAGTGGTTTTTTAAACGACCTTACTGCATTGCAAAGAGATGTAAGTGTCGAATTTAACAACCGGATTGAATCGCAACTTATAACCCGCAGATTGATTTTACTGGAGGCCGATCCTGAACGAATACTGTTTTACAGAGTTGATCAGAATGAGCTTTACCGGCAGGTTAAAAGTGCCTTTAACACCAATACAGTTTTTACCATCAATGATAACAACATGTTTGTTCCTGTGAGCATTTCCACACAATATCAGTCGGTTTACGATATTATACAGCATGTAACAGTAGCAAATCAAAATGGTGAGCAAATTCCTTTATCCGGTCTGGTAAAAGTAAGTGCCGGTACAGGCCTTAAAAATATTGTAGCAGGTAAAGAAGGTGAGTATTTCCCCGTCAGACTGAATATCACTCCCAAAGAATTTCAGGAAAGCATTTCTGTGTTGAATGCCATTGCTGAAAATCACGCAGGTTTTGATGTCAATTTCGGGGGATCTATACTTGCAAACCGATCTATGTTGAATGAACTTATCGTTATAATTGGGATTAGTTTGTTGCTCCTCTATTTTGTGCTTTCCGTTCAATTTGAATCATTCATACTGCCATTTATAGTCCTTACTGAAGTGCCTTTAAATCTTTTTGGCGTATTTCTGTTGCTCAAACTGTTTGGAACAGGAATCAATATAATGTCGGGTATAGGTATTATTGTGATGGCCGGGATTGTAATCAATGATTCTATTTTAAAGGTAGATACAATAAATAAATTGGTGGATGGTGGTCATACCCTTCTTCGGTCTATTTATATAGGTGGTCATCGACGGTTAAAGCCAATTCTCATGACCAGTCTTACCACCATTTTGGCATTGCTGCCTTTTCTTTTTCAGAAAGGAATGGGAGCCGAACTGCAGTTGCCATTGAGTCTGGCGATAATTGGCGGTATGATTACTGGAACACTGGTTAGCTTGTTTCTAATCCCGCTGATGTATTATTCGTTAAGAAAAAAAGCTTTGATCGGTAGGGATGCGTAGGATACAATTTTGTATGGTAAATAATATAAGCAATGAAATAAAGATGTTGAAAGTAAGGAATAACAACAAATAAAAAGAATGAAACCACGGTTGGCTAATTATACTGCATATTCCCCTTTTTCTGTAATTGTTGTATTTATGGCTTTCATGGTTATCGGAATTACTTTTATTCCGTTACTTGATGTCAGGTTTAAACCGGGGCGTGAACTCCCTCAGATTTCTATTCGTTTTAACTGGCCCAATGCTTCACCACAGGTTATTGAACAGGAAACCTCAAAAATTGAAGGCGTATTGGGGAAAGTCAACCAGGTAAAGTCAATCGAATCTGTCTCTTCTGTGGGGAGTGGAATTATTACATTGAATTTCGATAAAAAGGTTAACCTTGACCAAAAACGATACGAGATATCCATGCTTATACGGCAGTTGCGTAATAATCTGCCACCCCGGATGAGTTATCCGGAAATCATATCCAGCAGTGTAATGGATGATGAACAGGCCTCATTTATGGTGTTGACCTTAAACGCCACCACAACAACATACCAGATTGGTAAAATTGCCGAACAACAACTTATCTTTGAATTGCTCAAGATCGAGGGTATTGGTGATATATCTCTTTTTGGTGTTACACCTTACCAATGGGAAATAACGTTTGATCCTGTTCTACTCAATAATTACAACCTGTCGC
>DASRQG010000404.1:0-2482 GCA_035645995.1 Mariniphaga sp.
AGATAAGAAGGCAACTTGTCTCTGATGTCAGAGCTACTTACTTAAATGATCCGGCAGCACCCAATATCGGAGAGGTAATCTTTTGTTATCCCGGAATAAGAGCAATCACAAATTACAGAATTGCCCATAAACTTTATAAGCTGGATGTTCCTCTCATACCTCGCTATATTACAGAGATGGCTCATAGTGATACTGGAATAGACATTCATCCACGGGCAGAAATTGGTGAGAATTTCACAATAGATCATGGTACAGGGGTAGTTATCGGATCAACCTGTATTATCGGCAATAATGTTAAAATCTATCAGGGAGTAACTTTAGGTGCAAAAAGTTTTCCCTTGGATGAAGATGGTAATCCGATAAAAGGGATACCACGTCATCCAATCGTAGAAGATGATGTGGTAATATATTCAGGAGCTACCATATTAGGCAGGATTACAATTGGAAAAGGTTCAATAATTGGCGGAAATGTCTGGGTGACAAAGAACCTGCCTCCTAACTCTAAAATTATTCAGAAACGTCATCGGGAATCAACATTTGAGAATGGATTGGGAATTTAAGAATTGATTTAATTAAGAATAAAACGCATTGGAAAATTTTAAACTTGCTGCAAAAACTTTTGCAGGCCTGGAAACAGTATTGGCTGATGAAATTAAAGCTATCGGCGGAATGAATGTTCAGAAAGGCCGAAGAATTGTTAATTACGAAGGTGATCTTGAATTGGTTTATAAGTCTAATTATTTGTTAAGAACTGCGCTAAGAATACTTCGTGAAATTACAGTATTTCAATTTAAAGATATCGATCAGTTTTATCTTCGATGCAAGGAAATTAGCTGGTTGAAGTATATGAATCTAAATCAAAGTTTTATTGTAAACAGTACCGTTTCGGATTCTAAAGAGTTCCAAAATTCAATGTATGCATCTTTGAAAGTTAAAGATGCCATTGCTGATTATTTTAGACAAAAAACTGGTAAAAGGCCTGATGTCGATACTACTAATCCCGAAATTTTTATAAATGTTCATATTCGCCGTAATGTTTGTACTTTATCGCTCGATAGTTCGGGAGAATCACTTCATAAAAGAGGATACCGCGCAAGTCAGGGTAAGGCACCATTAAGCGAAGTGCTTGCCGCAGGCATGATTCTATTATCGGGGTGGAAAGGAGATACTGACTTCATTGATCCTATGTGTGGATCAGGTACGCTTCCCATTGAAGCTGCAATGATTGCAATGAATATTGCCCCTGGAAGGTTCAGAAAGTTCTATGCTTTTGAAAACTGGCAGGATTATCGTCCCGACTTATTTGAGAAAATTAAATCAGACAGGCAAATTAAACCCATGACAAGGACAATATTTGCTTCAGATATTTCAAAAGAAAACATCCTTTCAGCACAAACAAATGCACGTCGCGCCAGGGTATTTTCTAATATATCCTTTCAGCAAGCTGATATGAATAATCTTGAAATAAATTCACAAGATGCTACTATTATGATAAACCCTCCTTATGGAGAAAGACTAGTACAGGATAATCTTAGCGAATTATACACCATGATTGGCCAACGGCTTAAATTTCATTTTGCCGGAAATACCGCCTGGATACTTACTTCCTCAAAAGACGCTCTTAAAAATGTAGGATTAAAACCTTCAGTTAAAATGACATTGTATAATGGGCCACTGGAATGTATATATGCTTCCTTTTCGCTATTCCAGGGCAAACGGATAAATCAATTATGATTTAATTTTTTGGTGAGGTATCTCTTGTTGGATCATCTTCAAAAATATCCAAATCACGGGTTGCCGGACGTATATCACCACCACCACGAACTTTAAACATTTCTTCTGATGTTAAAACTGAAAAACTTTTGAAATTAGATCTTGTTTCGATGCTTGAATAAACCCTTTTCATTGTAAATTAAAATTAGCTTGTTAAACTTGAAAAACACACATTCTATATATACATTCTGAAAACGTTGAAAAGGTAACCCTCGAATTGGAAAAAAAATTAAAAAAAATTACTTTAGTCCCCCTAAATCTGTACATAATGTGGAAGAAGACTCTATTGAACCTATGGTTGCTAATCTCTTTATCCTATAGTATATCAGCTAATTATATTACTTTTTATTCTGATAGTCTGCGTGCAGAAGATACCTACAATTCGGGTATAATTTTTTTTAAAAATAATGATTACCAACAATCAATCGATTCCTTCCTGGTATCTTCTCAATTAAGATGTAAATTATACTCAGAAAATAGCTATAAATATGGAGTTGCACAAAATGCATTGGGTATTACCTACAAAAGTTTAGGCGACTATAATAAGTCTATTGATCATTTTCTTCAAGCAGAGCATGCTTACCAATCAGATAACAAATCAAATAAAGCATCACTAAGCAGACTTTACAACAATATTGGAAATGTTTATAAAAGTAAATTAGACTTTGGTACTGCACTAGATTATTTTGAAAGATCTGTTGCATTATTG
>DASRQG010000405.1:0-2515 GCA_035645995.1 Mariniphaga sp.
TGCGCCATAAGCACTCACATCACCATATCCAAGATCATCGAGATAAATAATCACAATATTTGGATGCTTTGAATTATCAGGTGCAGCTTGTTTTTGCTGACTCTGGCAAGAAGTAAGAAGTGCCAGCGAGGCCGTAAGAAAAACCGATGAATTGTTCATAATCTGAAAATTTTTCTATAAGTCTATACATCTCCCAGCTGTTTTATTTTGAAACGTTCATTTTCCGCAGGAGTATGTTCTTTGTCAAAAATAGCTTTAATTTGTTTAACTATTTCAGGATGCTTTTGTGATATATCATTTAGTTCCTGAATATCTTCCTCAAGATTGTAAAGTTGAATATCCATGTCATTCTTGAAGATATTTCTCCTGAGACCTTTCCATTTTCCCATCCTGACTGCCTGCTGTCCTCCTGATGCCGGGAATTCCCAATACAGAAAATCATGCTCATTCTGATCTTCCTGTCCAAGTAAAGTTGGTAAAAAACTTATTCCGTCGAGTTCTCCTTCAGGTTGTACGTTGATAACTTCGCATAAAGTTGGTAAAACGTCATAATGTGCAGATATTAAATCAGTAGATGTTCCTGGTTTAATTTTCCCCGACCAGTGTGCGATCATAGGAATGCGGATACCACCCTCAGTAAGATTTGCTTTCCCCCAGCCTCTTTCACTTTTAAATGGTTTGGCACTATCAAACCACGGCGAATCGGTGCCACCATTAAAAGTAGGCCCATTATCGGACGAGAAAATAATAAGGGTATTTTCATAAAGGTTTAACGCTTTAAGCGTAGCAACTATTTCCCCTACCTGTTCATCAAAATATGAAACCATTGCCGCATAAGCAGCACGTGGGTATCGATGAGGGAAATAATTTTGCTCACCTGTATAGGGTTCTTCGTCTCCAAATTTTTTCACATAATAATCAACCCATTTTTTTGGTGCTTGCAACGGGACATGAGGGATTGGTGTGGCATAATACATAAAAAAAGGCTGGTTTTTATTTTCGTGTATAAATTGAATTACTTCATCCTGCATGAGCTCGGGTGCATAGTCTGTTAGCCGGTAATCCTTGTACGATTCAGGATTGTATGGATCAGCTCCTTCCGGAAGTTTGGTGTTAGGGGGTACCATCTTATTATCAAGTACTACTTTTTCTGTATTTTTCCACAAATGTACAGGGAAATAAGTATGTGCCTGCCGCTGACAGTTATATCCAAAGAAAAAGTCGAAGCCCTGTTTATTGGGGATTCCTTCGGTAAGTGGCCCGCCAAGGCCCCATTTTCCCACAATACCAGTCTTATAACCTGCCTTCTGTAAAAGTGTTCCTATGGTTTGTGTACCCGCTTTTATGGGCCGTTGGCCTTCCAGATTGGGATCATTTGCCATAGCTTCAAAATTCCATACGTCACCACGATCTGCCCATTCATCGTTACCTCTGATTTGTGCATGACCGGAGTGCAGGCCGGTAAGCAACATGCAACGGGCAGGAGCACAAACAGGGGAACTTGTGTAATGTTGAGTGAATCGAATACCTTCTCTTGCCAGTGCATCAATATTCGGTGTTTCTATTTTTGTCTGACCGTAACACCCCAAATCAGCATATCCAAGATCATCAGCAAGGATGTAAATAATGTTGGGTTGTTTGTCTGTTGGTGTAGAGGTGGAACCAAACTGGCATGAGCTCAACAAAGCCATACCCAACAATATAGTAGTTCGTTCTTTCATTTTATGTGAGCTTTAGTTATTTGTTTTACATTAATGATTCATATTTTGAGAATAATCATTTAATAACATTTCCCAAGAGGTTTTTAAGCTGGAAATACTCATACCGGGATTGTTTCGAGGTACTACTTCAAACATAAATGGCTCTGTATATCCTTGCTGGGATAATTCTTTAATTACTGATGTCCAGTTAATAACCCCTTTCCCTGGGAGCCAATGTTTTTCATCAAGCCCATCGTAGTCTGAAATGTGTATTGTAGTAATCAAATTACCTGCTTTAGCAATAAATTCTTCCGGCTTTTCCTTTAGCAGGTGATTGGAATCAAAACAAATTTCAACATTGTTCCCAACAGCATTTACAATTCGCAGTAACTCTTCTGAAGTATTTCCCAGACATGTCCTGGGTAAACATTCAACTGTAAGTCTGGCATTAAATGATTGTGCTGTTTTATTTAAGACTTTTAATGATTCTATACTATGCAGAATTCTTTGTTCCCTTTCCGTATCTTCAATAGGTTCGGCGCTTGGATGTATAATAAATTTTTTTGGTTGAAGTTTCGAACATAATTCAATGATAGAAGAGCATTCGTTGATCATATTTTCTCTTAATTGAGAATCTGTTACGGATACGTCTAAAGTTCTACTATAGGGTAAATGAACCGACCACACCTCAATTCCTGCTTCTTCAGATAGATTTTTTATATTCTCAATCCATTCTATTCTTTCTTCAGGAGTCATTTTAACCAATGTAGCTGTACCCAATTCAATGTATTTAATTCCATTGGATTTTAACTGAT
>DASRQG010000406.1:0-13048 GCA_035645995.1 Mariniphaga sp.
CCGGAACAAACTATAATATATTTCCAGGTTCTTTGCAATCTCAAAGTTTTTAGTATCTCTGTTGAAGCTGTAAAAGCTTAAACCGGTAATGATCACAATTAAAGAACCCAGCCAAATTTTTTTCCAATTCATCTTATTATAATTTAAATATATGGTTGGTTGTTAATAATACCTTTTATTAAAAACACAAAAATAGAACAATACATTGAACTAAAAATCATATCCTCTTGATAAACCGTTAAAATATATTAACCTGATTATACAGTGACATTAAGGATGCAACTATTATATCTTCACTGAAAATCAACAAATACAAATATCAGACCGATTTTATTTAATGTTCGAGCAAGTTTTATTTCACTGCAATTATTATTATTTCCAACTAATCAATATTTCCAAATATTTGACAAGTATCATTTCAATACCATATCAATGACTTTTTTTATTTATTTACCTGTATAAGTTAATATGTAGTTAATTATAAGCCATAAATAATTGATTACATTACGATTGTTTTTAATTTCGAGCCTTTAAAAATAATTAATTCAACATGTTATTTAAACAACCTAAAATCAACGCACTTATAATTGTGCTTTTATTCTCTGTTTCATCTTTAGTTACCAAAGGACAAGAATTCTCGGCTCTAAATTTTCTCCCCAATATACCACAAACCTTATCAGGCAATCCGGCTAAACAGACCCAGACAGGAAAATTGGTTATAGGAATTCCTTTTTTATCAGGAATTTCATTAAGTGCTAATTCAAATTTAGCCTATGATCACCTGTTCGATGAAGATGGAAAATATGATATCCTGAGACTTAATCAGCACCTCGAGGAAAATGGCAACATACAAGCTGATGCAATCATTACACTTTTTTTAGCGAGTCTTAAATATAAAAATCACACCTTTAGTTTCTCGGCTTCCGACAGGGCATTTTCCAATGGGAGTGTCGACAACGAAATATTTCAACTGCTGGGTGAAGATATTATTGATTTGTACGGTGAAGATCGTGTGGTTGGTAATTCAACCATGCAACTGAATTACTATAAAGAATTTGCTTTTGGTTTCTCTACCGAAATCAGAAAAGGTTTTTTTGTTGGTATTCGACCTAAGATACTCTCCGGAAAATTTTTCTTTGAATCAGACGATATAAATTTAATGGCAGAAACGAATATGCAGGATCAACGCCTTGAAATCAGCTCTCAGGGAAATTACTTTTTATCCGGTCCATTATATTATGACAAAAGATTTGAATCAGATATAACACCCGGTGACTACTTCTTCCAGTTAAAAAATCTCGGGTTTGGAATTGATGCAGGTATCGATTGGCATATTAATGAAAACATAGAGTTATCGGCAAGTGTACAAGATCTGGGTGCCATTAATTTTGGACACAAGGCTTATGACATGAAGTTACCCCGGCCTGTATATTATCCGCTTGATTCATTACCTGTCTATTCCCAGGATCCGGATAAAGCAATTGAAATGTTTGTTGATTCTGTCACATACTTATTGGAGGTAACAGATGCAGGTGAAAAAAGAACTTCTCATCTGCCAACTAAATTAAATGTGATGGGTAAATACAATATTAACCAAAACACTGCTGTAGGAATTCATAACCAGCATTCATTTTATCGCGATCATCCTATTAACATTTTATCGTTATTTGCCACTGCTAATGCAGGCCGACGATTTACATTTGCCGGCAACTTGTCGATATTTAATGCCAAGGAAATAAAACCAGGCCTGGGAGCAGTTTATAACGGAAATTGGCTACAGTTCTACCTGGCATCCAATAATATTTCAGGATTCATTGACCCATCTTCAACAAAACATTTAAATTTGTCGTTTGGTATTAATTTTTTAATTAACACGCAGTAAAATAAATAAAAATGAATCTTATAATATTACTTAATATAGTAGGATTATTTCGTACGGTAGTTTTTCTTCTGGCAATATATTTTCTCATTAAACTTTTTACACGGTATGTTCTGCCATTGATTGTTGCAAATAAAATTAAGCAAATGCAGCAGGATATGAACAGAAAAAACCCACAACAATACCAAACCAACAGGCATGAAGGTGAGGTTACAATAGATTATGAATCTCAGAAAAAAAACAGTAACCGAAATGCCGAGGATGGAGAATATGTTGACTTTGAAGAAGTAGACTAAACGACCAAACTAAATTAATCCCTAACAAGAATTTTTAATCATCTTATTAAAATCTAATTTTGTCGCTTAATTCAGAAAAATAAATAAATGGCACAGGAAGACATCTTTAAAAAGTTGGTTGCGCATTGCAAAGAGTATGGGTATGTATTTCAATCGAGTGAAATCTATGACGGGCTTAGCGCAGTGTATGATTACGGGCAATATGGCGTTGAATTAAAGAACAACATTAAGAAGTATTGGTGGGACAGCATGGTGCTTTTACATGAAAATGTTGTAGGTATTGATTCTGCAATTTTTATGCATCCTACTATTTGGAAAGCATCCGGCCATGTTGATGCATTCAATGATCCGTTGATAGATAATAAAGATTCCAAAAAGAGGTATCGCGCTGATGTGCTCATAGAAGACCAACTTGCAAAAATCGAAGATAAGGTTAACAAGGAAATAGTAAAAGCAGCCAAACGGTTTGGAGACGCTTTCGATGAGAAACAATTCAGAGAAACCAATGCCCGCGTACTTGATTACCAGAAAAAATACAACAACCTGCACCAACGATTTTCTGATGCACTGAACAACAATGACCTGGTTGAACTCAGACAGATTATAGTTGATGAAGACATTGCATGTCCGGTATCGGGAACGCGCAACTGGACTGATGTCAGGCAGTTCAATCTCATGTTTTCAACCGAAATGGGATCAACTGCCGATGGTGCTACAAAGATATTTTTAAGGCCTGAAACCGCACAAGGCATCTTTGTTAACTACCTTAACGTGCAAAAGAGTGGCCGCATGAAGATTCCATTTGGCATAGCCCAAATTGGAAAAGCTTTCAGGAATGAAATCGTTGCCCGGCAGTTTATCTTCCGCATGAGGGAATTTGAACAGATGGAAATGCAGTTTTTCGTTAAACCGGGAACTGAATTAGACTGGTTCGAAAAGTGGAAGGAGACCAGAATGAAATGGCATCAGGCACTTGGGTTTGGTGCAGAAAACTACCGCTTCCACGAGCACGAAAAGCTGGCTCATTATGCAAATGCAGCAGTTGATGTGGAATATAAATTCCCATTCGGATTTAAGGAAGTGGAGGGCATTCATTCACGTACCGACTTTGACCTGTCTCAACATGAGAAGTATTCAGGCAAAAAGATTCGGTATTTTGATCCTGAAATGAATGAATCGTACGTACCATATGTGGTTGAAACCTCGATAGGTGTTGACCGAATGTTCCTGCAGGTTATTTCAGCTGCATATTGCGAGGAGGAACTTGAAAAAGACTCCCGTGTAGTACTAAAGCTCCCTCCGGTATTAGCGCCTGTAAAACTTGCAGTAATGCCACTCGTTAAGAAAGACGGATTACCTGAGAAGGCAAGGGAAATCATCAACTCCTTGAAGTTTGACTTCAACTGCCAGTACGATGAAAAAGACTCTATCGGGAAACGTTACCGACGGCAGGATGCCATTGGTACCCCGTTTTGCGTAACTGTCGATCATCAAACTACACAGGATGATACAGTAACTATTCGTTACCGCGACACCATGAAACAAGAACGTGTTTCAATAACTGAACTCTCGCAAATCATTGGAGAAAAGGTCAGTATGAAACAGCTCTTCGAAAAGATATAATTTTTTCCGCGGAGGAATTTCCCCGCTGAGTTTATTTTTTTTCTCAACGGACTTTCCTTCGCGGTTTTTAATTGTTGATATTTCCATCCACATCATATTACATGAAAAAAGTTTTAATCATCACATATTATTGGCCACCAAGTGGAGGTGGTGGTGTAATGAGGTGGTTAAAAATGTCGAAATATTTACCGGATTTTGGATGGAGGCCAATAATTTTCACACCTAAGAATCCTGATCCTTCAATTATCGATGAAAGTTTAATCGATGAAATTCACCCGCAAATAGAAACTATTAAAATCCCTATATGGGAGCCCTACCGATTGTTTCGTCTGGTAAAAGGAATTAAAAAAAATGAAAAATTCAAACCAGGTTATATTTCTGAAGCCTCATCAGGTAACTGGTTTAGCAAGATTTCAGTGTTTATAAGAGGAAACATGCTTATTCCAGATCCCCGCAAATTCTGGATTAATCCTTCGGTAAAGTACCTAACCAATTATTTAGCCAAAAATCCTGTTGATCTGATTATATCAACTGGACCTCCTCACAGTATGCATCTTATTGCCTTAAACCTTAAAAAGAAAATCGATGTAAAATGGATTGCCGATTTCCGTGATCCCTGGACTTCTATTGATTTTTATGATAAACTTAAGTTGACAAAATGGGCAGATAAAAAACATCATACACTAGAACGGAAAGTTATTGAAGCAGCTGACCATGTAGTTACTGTCAGTCCCAATTGTGCCAGAGACCTTAATGTAGTTCCAGGAAAGACAGTGAAAGTGATTCATAATGGATATGACCCTGAAGATTTTTTAACAGTTGATTCGGTACTTGATCCTGATTTTTCAATAACCCATTTTGGTGCCCTAAATCGGGACCGAAATCCTTCTGCATTATGGAAAGCATTAGGATCATTCGCTGCAAAAGACAAAACTTTTAAAGAGAAACTTCGAATTCAATTAATTGGCCAGGTTGATGAAAAAATAATAAAAGAGATAGCAGATAATGACTTGCAAAATAATTTAACCCTAATTAATCACCTTCCCCACAAAAAAGGGTTACAGATACTTGCAAAATCACAGGTTTTACTTCTGGCTATTAATAATAGCCTAAATGCCAAAGGAATATTACCTGGGAAAATGTACGAATATATGGCACTTAAACGTCCCATATTAGCCATAGGCCCTACAGACTCTGACTTTGCTGAGATCATTAGTAATACCCGCATTGGAGTAGCGGTCGACTTTGATAATTATACCGAATTACAAAAAATATTAAATGATTTGTTTAATTCCTATTTAGAACATAACCTGGCAGTTTCTTCCAACTCAATTGAATCCTACTCCCGCAAAAATTTAGCTAAAAAATATATTGATTTGGCTAGCCAATGATTCTCAGGTAATCCTCAAATAGGGATGATATTCTCCCTTAAGACCTATTGGTTTGGTATTCCTGACATTATCTGTAAGAATGATACTTTCTTTAGCATCCTCAATTCCATACCCGTTTCCCTTTAGAATATGCTGATAAGAAACAGTATGTAAATCAGTAAACCCTCCACTGAACTCTATCTCTTTTCCGTTTACAGTTATTGATCTGTAAGTGCGCATATTATTATCGGTGGCTACCAAAGGCAGATCATTATAATCAAGACTCAGAAACCATCTGACCCTTCCCCTCTCCAGTTGCAGAAAACCTGCTGCTTTATCCGGCCCGTAATAATGTACTACATTCTTCTTTACCTTCCCAAATATCCATGTGATCATGTCAAAGAAATGAATCCCGATATTGGTAGCAACCCCACCCGATTTCTGAACATCTCCTTTCCAGCTTTTAAGATACCATTTTCCACGGGTTGTGATATAACATAAATCAATATCATATATTTTATCTCCACCCTCATCGATTTCCTTCTTTAGTGACAGGATAGCCGGATGATATCTTAATTGTAAAATTGTATTTACCTTTTTTCCGGTTTCATTCTCTATATCCTTTATTACATGAATATCTTCTGGGTATATTACAAGAGGTTTTTCACAAATAGCATTAGCACCATTTCTCAATGCAAGACGGATATGTGAAGGGTGCATATAATTAGGAGTACATATTGTTACATAATCAATTGGAGAACCCTCTCGTCGCATGTCGTCCATATACTTGTCAAGATTCTCTACCTCTAAAAAAAACTCTGCATCCGGAAAATAACTGTCCATTCTTCCCATTACATCAAAATGATCAGTTGCACATATGAGGTCATTTCCTGTTTCTTTTATCGCCTTCATATGACGTTCAGCAATATAGCCTGCCGAACCTATTAATGCAAATCGTTTCATAAAATTAGTAGTTTATTGCTCCTGCAATCATTTGCTAAGATAATACCAAAATATAATTTAGTGGTATGATGAGTATATTACTCCGAGGCCAGATTTAAAATCCCTTCATCTTCAACATACCGTTCTCCGGTTTCAGGACAAACCAAATCTGCTCCAAGAATATTTCCCGACCGGCTGACCCATCCTCGTTGTCGGGCAGGAACCCCGGTCATTAAAGCAAAAGGTTTTACATCCTTTGTAACCACAGCACCTGCACCAATAAAACAATATTCTCCCAAAGTTGTACCACAAACTATTGTGGCATTGGCTCCAATAGTAGCACCTTTTCTCACAAATGTTTTTCTAAATTCTGCTTTACGGTTAACCGAACTGCGTGGGTTTAATACATTTGTAAAGACCATAGAAGGCCCTAAAAAAACATCATCTTCACAGACAACCCCTTCATACACTGAAACATTATTCTGCACCTTTACATTGTTCCCTAAAATAGTATTATTACCTACATACACATTTTGTCCCAGCACACAATTCTCACCAATTTTAACCGAACCGGAAACATGACAAAAATGCCATATTTTTGTTCCTTTTCCTATTTCAGCACCATTATCAACGATGGAACTTTCATGTACATATACCTTATTATTCATCTTCTACGATTTAAAAATTTTAAGAAATCCGTTGTATCAATTATGCCGTTTTAAATAATCCGGCCTCCAGGAATAAAGGTAAATTAAATTGCATTAATCTTTCCGGATGTCATGTTGAGTCAACCGGCTATTGTGCATAAAAATCCCTGACAGCACCTGTAATGTATTCAAGTTGTTCTTCCGGAAGTTCTGTATGCATGGGCAGAGACAATACTGTTTTGGCCAATTTCTCACTCACCGGAAAGTCACCTTCCTTATATCCTAAATAACTATAAGCCTCCTGAAGATGAATTACTCCCGGATAATATACCATTGAGGGAATGTCTTTTTGTTGCAAAAAATGCTGTAGCTCATCCCGTCTGTCGGTACAGATGGTATATTGATGGAAAGAATGGGTACTATATTCAGAACGAACCGGAAGCTGCAATCCATTAATTCCAGTCAAATGATCATCATACCATTGAGCAGCTTTCTGACGAGCGGATAAATGCCTGTCAAAATATTTAAGCTTTACACTCAATACAGCAGCCTGAATGCTATCTAATCGCGAATTTACCCCAATCCGTTCATACTGATATTTCTGTTTCATCCCATGATTGGCTATAGACCGTATGACAGCCGACAGATTCTCATCAGATGTAAATAATGCTCCTCCATCACCAAAAGCTCCAAGATTCTTAGAAGGGAAAAATGAAGTACATCCAACATGACCAACGGTTCCTGCCGGTTTCCCGGACCCATCGCTAAAAAGATATTCAGTACCAAAAGCCTGGCAGGCATCTTCCAGAACAAACAGATTGTATTTATCAGCCAGCTTCATTAAAGGTTCCATATGAGCACACTGGCCAAATAAATGTACCGGAAGAATAGCCCGTGTCCGATTTGTAATGTGCTGTTCAATAAGGTTAACATCAACATTATAGGTACTGGGTTCAACATCAACAAATATCGGCTTTAAACCCATTAATCCAAGGACTTCCACAGTTGCAATAAATGTAAACGGTGTTGTAATTACTTCATCGCCTGGGTTAAGCCCAAATGCCATTAGTGCAATCTGAAGAGCATCTGTACCATTACCACTTGTCACCACGTTTGTCTGTAGATAGTTTGACAACTGATCTTCAAACTCCAATACTTTACCACTTTTTATAAAACGGGTCGATTTTATAACCTCCTGGATTGCGGCGTCGATCTCTTCCTTCATGGTAAGGTACAGGCCGTAAGTATCGCACATATATATTTTATTCATGATCCCGTTTATTTAAATGAAATTTCCGTTTATCGCAATTTTCAAAATTGTTATAAAAATAATCTATTGGACAAAGACTTGCTCCGTATTGTAATTTATATGTTTTTTAGAATTGCAGCAATCTTATCCGCTGCGCTACCGTCACCATAAGGCATTTCAGAAAAATCTGATTCTGACTCCATTATAGCTGTAGCTTGGTTGAGAATTGCCTCCTGATCGGTTCCTACAACATAGTTATAACCTAAATCTACCAGTTCAGTCCATTCTGTCTCATCTCGTATGACTATACAATGCTTTTTAAAGAAATAAGCTTCTTTCTGTAACCCTCCACTATCAGTTATAACAAAAGAGCATCTTTTTAAGAGTTCTATCATGTCAAAATAACCAACAGGCTCAAGTGGATCAAAACTTAATTTCAAATGCTGTTCTTCTAGTATTCTTCTTGTCCGTGGATGAAGTGGCAATATGATATCATATCTTTTGGATAATTCATTGAATGTACCTACTAAAGAACCAAGTCTTTCCAAATTATCGGTGTTTTCCTGACGATGTATCGTTGCAAGAATAATAGGTTTTCCCTCCGGTAGATATTGGACGATGGTAGATCCCCCGGTAGAAGATTTACTATAATACAACGCTACATCGTACATTATATCGCCTGTATTTTCAATTTTGACATTAAAATTTTTAAAACCCTCCATTTCTAAATTTTGCATCGCACGCGATGTAGGTGCAAATAGAAAATCTGAAATACGGTCGGTAACAATACGGTTAACTTCCTCCGGCATACTCATATTATAGCTCCGTAATCCTGCTTCAACATGCGCAATTGGAATAAGTAGTTTTTTAGCTGCCAATGCACCGGCTAAAGTTGAATTCGTATCTCCAAATACAACCACCACTGACGGATGCTCTTGAAGTATAACATTTTCAAGTTCCTCAATCATACGACCTGTCATTGCCCCATGGCTTAAAGAGTGAATGCCTAGATTATACTTTGGAACAGGAATATCCATTTGACTAAAAAAAATCTCAGCCATATTCTTGTCGAAATGCTGTCCCGTATGAACCAACACTTCTTTCAGATTTAATTTTTGAAATGCACGACTTAAAGCTGCAGCTTTAACAAATTGAGGACGCGCCCCTACGATTGTAAATACTTTTGTCATTTAATTAATCTAACTAATATAAGGCTCCCAGGCTTTTTAAATATTTCGCAAAACTTGTATAATTTTTTTCTGCATTAAAATTTTCATCCCAAAAATTAATTGCAGCTTTCCTTTGTTTTAATTTTTCATCTTTACTTTTAGAAGCGTAATTCTGAATCAAATTTCCCAAATGTTGTATCGAAAAATCTCTTTTAATCAGTGTCCCAAATGAATTATTTATAATTTCAGATACACCTCCAACATCAGTTGCAATTACCGGAATGCCGGCAGAGATTGCTTCCATTATTGATACAGGTATTCCTTCTGAATGGCTAACATTAATAAACAAATCAACACTATGTGTTCTATAAAAATCCAGAACAGCCTCATTACTCAAATGTCCTAAAAAAACAGCTTTTATATTTGATTTTAATGCTTTACACTCCTTTTCGATCTGATCAAGTAATGGACCTCCGCCAATATGAGTCCATTCAACATTAAAATTAAGGTATTTTAATGCCTCAATAATTAAATGAATTCTTTTTATAGGTACTACATAAGAACAGCTTACAATTCTGAAAATATTATCCCTGCTTATTGATGCGGGACTCATTTCTCTGACACCCAATTTATAAACACATGATTTAAAATTAATATTATGATATCTGGTTATCAAATATTTTTCCCCCTTTTCTGAAATAAAAACACCTGATGTCAAATTTTTCAATAATCTTGCTCTAAATGGCAGATAACCATGCTTTATCTCCTCATATAAATCAGAATTATGAAATCGAACAACTATAGGATAATGATATGTCTTCTTTAAAAAAGGAATTATTCCACTTGATTTATCCCCCCAATAAAAATATAATATGGTATCAGCCTGAAGTTGAGAATTTAATTTTCTAATACTAGTGGCGGTCGAAAGATATCTGATAATACATGCCTCGGAAAGCCAATTTTTAAAATGTTGAAAATTTAAATAGACTTTCGCTTTAAAAAATTCTTTAACAGCAAAGAATATTGGACCTGAATTTATTAATCCTTTCATTAATAAACCAAAACGGTTAGTGGGCACATCAATTTTAAAAAATGGCTCCGAGTAGCTAATATTTTTCGGCAATTGTCGTGCGGAATAACTCTGACCATAATATAATGGAAATATATGGATGTCTATGAAATGGTTCGCCAAGTAACCTATTTCTGTTTCAAGAAACGTTTCTCCGTTTCCAAAAGGAAAATTATTTGTAAAGATGATTAACTGAGCCATTTCATTTTTAGTAATCAAATGTATAAAAAAGAATATAAATGATTTATGGAACGTTGAATCTTTCCTGCTAAAATTATTTTTAATATAGACTACCTGTAACTCTTCAGTCGAATTCTTCTCTCTTTTTGTAATTAAAGGAACATACTTTTTTCAACTATAAAATTTTAACTTTGTGAAAGTTTATTTAAAACAAAAGTATATGTTTCAATTGCTGGTACTAAATCTGGTAAAAGGTGTCAGAAGCAAATCATTATTCCATGTACTGTATAAATTTAAAAACATTTATCTATTTCTTAAATATTACAATTTAAAGCACCAAAGAAAAATTATTTATGTACTTACACCTCCAATGCAATTACCAAATATTGGTGACCATGCCCAGGTGGTGGGAATAAAAAAGTGGATGTCAGACAAATATCCTGATTATCAGGTTTTAGAATTTAACAAAGATGAAACTATTTATTTGCAATGGGCTATAAAAAAATTAACCAGTAAAAATGATTTAGTTTTTATTCATAGTGGTGGAAACATGGGTGATAGTGGGTTATGGTCTGAAAGAGGTCGAAGATTAACAATAAAAAATCTTCCTGACAATAAAATTATCAGCTTACCACAAACTATATTTTTTAGTGATACTGATACAGGAAGAAAAGAACTTAAAATCTCGCAAGCTATATATAACCAGCACCCAAATTTAATCATCATGGCAAGGGATTTTAAAAGTGAATCACTAGCCAGGGAATATTTCCCTAATGCTAATATAATCTCATGCCCTGATTTTGTTTTATACCTGCAAAATCAAACATCTGATGAAAGTAATCAGGAAGAGCGTGTAAACACACTCCTCTGCTTAAGAAAAGATTCTGAATCAATTTTGACCAATGAAAAAAGAACAAAAATAAAAGATTTAGTAAATCAACCCATCATATATATTGACACTACATTACCGCGATTAATCCCGAGAAAAAACAGAGAAAATGAATTAAAGCTTATTATTCAACGAATGTATAGTAGCAAAATTGTTATTACCGACCGTTTTCATGGATTAATTTTCGCTGTACTTACAAAAACACCATGTATAGTACTTTCCACTGTAAACCATAAAATAACTTCAGCTTTTAAGTGGTTCGACGGAATAAATTTTGTTGCCTTTGCACATAATTTAGAGGAAATACCACGCCTCATTAATGAGATTGAAAAACTACCTTCAAAAGAATCAAAAGACTGGGCTACATTATATTTCGACTCATTAAAAACAATACTGAAATCTTATGATTAATAAAATTATAAATCGAATAAAAACAGAATACTTTTATTCCAGGGCCAGACTTTACAAATTAACCCGTGAAGAATTATTAGCAATTCTGCGGCATGACTGTCACCGTATTGAAAAATCGGTTTACAACAATATATTTTATACTAAGAAAGCATATTTTGAAAAAAAACTACAAGTTGTTCAATTAATATTGTTAATTCTCAAAAAGAAAAACTTATACGACAGCAGCCATCCTGTAATATTTTGGGCAGAGCAAATAGAAAAGAACTTTTACCAGCTTGAGAAAGATTTCATTCATAAAAATAAGTTAGAACCAACTAAAGAAATAGACTATTTGAAGCCGGAACAACTTATTGGTGAATTTAAAAGACGTCGCAGCTCGAGAGTCTGGAATGAAGATCAACCAACTGAAGATGAGCTCAATAGATTTGCCATGACAATGATTGATGCGGCACGTTGGTCTCCAAATTCAGGAAACCGTCAGGCATGGAAATTCTCAATTATTACTGATCCTGAAAAACGTATATTACTGAAAGGATTAAAAGAAAAACATTGTTATTCGGCTCCATTAATAATTTTTGCAGGTATGGACAGCCGATTTTATACACCTGCATACCATTTAAAAGATTGTTTGTACATTGATGCAGGAGCAGCTATAATGCAGATGGTAAATATAGCAAACATAGCAGGATATGGTGTCTGTTGGAATCATTTAAGTAATGATCTGATCAAATCACGTAAACAAAATATAAAAGTATATGATAGGTTTTGTAATAAACTAAACATCCCTGATTATATTAATCCTGTGGCAATTATATCAGTAGGTAAAGCGAAATACCTACCTCCGGTTCCTGCCCGACTTAATATAGATGAACTTATTATTAAACATTAATTGTGGTTTGATTACTATCTTCAGAAGGGTTGAACCGTCTTAATTAAAAATAAAATACATTAGCAAATAACGATTTCTATCTTTTATTAGCTTATTAAAGTTATCCCTCTGACAATCCATCTGATTTTAAGTTGATTCCCGCACTGAATCTTCCTTCCTCACCTTACTACCCGGATATACCTTCAATGCCTCTTCCAAAATTCTAAGGCACTTGCCCAGGTCTTTCCGGTTGAGGACATAGGCGATACGCACCTCATCTATTCCTTTACCCGGTATGGTATAGAAACCTGATGCCGGTGCCATGAACACAGTCTGTCCTTCGTATTCAAATTCATCGAGCAACCAGGCACAAAAATTATCCGCATTATCAACCGGCAACCTGGCTACGGTATAAAAGGCACCCATTGGTATTGGCGAATACACGCCTTCAATGCG
>DASRQG010000407.1:0-10685 GCA_035645995.1 Mariniphaga sp.
TTACCTCGGCTACCCGTTCCCCTATTACACATACCTTCCGGTTTTGAAGGATATCTATCTGATTTAATAACCTTCCTTTAACAGGTACCCAGGGATCAATTAAGAAGAATTCAGGATAATCACCATAGATATTGAATGCTCCTGTTTTGTTGCCTCTTAAGGTATTGTCACCACCATAGGTATTTGGCCCAAATAGCCGCGGCGACAGATGTTCTATATCTTTTAAATTGGTTTTAATATATTGGATATCTGTATTTTTAAAATTCCATATCCTTCCACGTTGAAATCCCTTATGAGGCATACTGGTTCTTTCGGTCCAAAAGAATGCCGAATTGGTGGCAAATGCCTTGATTCCGTCCATTATCCCATTCTCCAATGCCCGTCCGGCACCCGACATAATTATGAGCATGAAGATCCCCCAGAAGACACCGAAGGCGGTCATAAAACTACGCATCCTGTTCTTTTTCAACGCATCAATTATCTCTTTCCAAAGGTCTAAATCAAACATACCCGGATATTTTATATTTTATAACGTTCCATTGTAGTTGATCGAGTGATAAATTTATTCTTCACGTAATGCTTCAATTGGTTTGATGCGAGCTGCACGCCTTGCAGGTATATATCCGGCAAATGCTCCTGCCAGCACCAGCAATACAGTCGCAGTTATGGCTGCATTTAACTCGACAGTAGGATTACGAAATACTACTTCGCCGTTATTGGAACCGGTAGCTGCAGCTGCAGCATATTGTTGTTCCACTATAATATCAATACCTTCCATTAATCCCGTTCCCAGTACCAATCCTATATAGCCTGCAATAGTTGTTATCAGTATAGCCTCCAATAGAATAAGTGTAACAACCGACTGCGGACTGGCACCAATGGCTTTCCGTATGCCTATTTCTTTGGTTCGTTCTTTCACTACAATGAGCATGATGTTGCTTACTCCAACTACTCCTGCAATCAATGTCCCCGCACCAATAATCCATATAAAAATTTTGATTGCCTGAAAGATGCGCATGGTTTGAAGGTAGTCTTCGAGTTTATTATAAGAACCCAGTGCAGCACGATCATTTTCAGCAAACTTATGTTTTCGTGCCAGCGCTACCCGTATCTTATCTTCCATGGCTTTACTCTCCTCGACGCTGTTGGCATTAATAGTCAATGCGAAATTATGCAGCCGGTTTGCTCCGTTGAATACTTTCTGTCCTGTTGATACCGGAATATATGCATACCGGTGCCGCGTTCCTCCCCCCTCACGGCAAATACCTACTACTTTGAAGGGGATGTTGTTGATGCGAACATACGCACCTATAGCATTTTCTCCTTTCAGAAGTGCATCTGAGATATCCTGTCCCAATACTACAGTTTTTCGTGCCTCTTGAATATCAACATCGTTGATGAACCTACCTTCAATAACTTCAATTGATTCTACTTCCCTGAGTGACGGATGACAGGTGATGGCTGTATAATCGCCCGACTCATTGCCATACGAAAACCGGTTTCCTGTAATGAAGTATCTTCCCGAAGTATATTCTACTCCGTCGAGGTCTTTTATCAGATCATAATCGCTGTTGGTGAATGCAATCTGACGGTTTTCTTTCATGCCCTGATACGGAATACTTGTGCGGCCGCTCCATAACCACATAGCATTAACTGCATCGCGCATGAAATTTTCAGCTACCCCATTACTTAATCCATTTCCCGCACCTAGTAAAATCATCAGCATAAAAATTCCCCAGGCTACAGAAAAGCCTGTTAGAAAAGTACGCATTTTGTTTTTTCTGATGGTGGCCAGAATTTCCTGCCATTTATCGATGTCGAACATTTTAATTAATGTTTGCTGTTTTGCTACATAAGAATTTTAATTGGGTGTTTATTTTCAGGATCAACCTGCCGGAACTGTTAGGGTCAACATCATCAGGCAGTTACTCTTTCACGTGCATATTGTTGCTTCCATGCTTTCATATCACCATTCCGGATAATTTCGGAGATGATACCATCTTTTAGCCTGATTATCTGATGTGTCATGACAGCAATGTCATGTTCGTGGGTAACGATTACTACCGTAATACCTTCTTCATTGATAGTTTTCAAAATATTCATGACCTCATATGAAGTTGAAGTGTCCAATGCTCCTGTAGGCTCATCGGCTACTATTACTTTTGGTTGTGAGATAAGTGAACGGGCAATGGCCACCCGCTGTTTCTGGCCTCCCGACAGTTCATTGGGCATATGCGTAGCCCACTGCAATAAACCCATCTTATCCAAGTATTCCATGGCAATCTTATTGCGTTTCTTGCGGCTCACTCCTTTATAATATAAAGGAAGCGCAACATTCTCCATAGCATTCTTGAAGGATATAAGATTAAACGATTGAAAAACAAATCCCAACATTTCATTGCGCAGTTTTGCGGCTTGCTTTTCCGACATTTCTTTTATGAGTTGACCATCCAGATAATATGATCCATCATCATAATTGTCCAGAATTCCTAAGATGTTGAGCAAGGTAGATTTACCTGAACCTGAAGATCCCATAATGGATACAAAAGCTCCGTGAGGTATGTGCAGATCTATCCCTTTCAATACATGAAGAAGATTGGAATCTGATCCGTACGTTTTGTGTATATTATTTAAATGAATCATAGCTGTTTTCTTTACCGCTGTTATCTGTTTGCTGTTTTCAATGCCTTGTTTTTTATTGGTATTAAATTCTGATCTTTCTTACATTTTTTTGAACTTTATCGATGAATGACCGGATTTTAAGTGTATATGACTGAATTCTTTCTGTAACTTTTTTGAGAAATGTTTAATTGTTATATGATGTCTGACGCACCAGGATGAGGTTTCGTTACAGTAAAGGTTGTACTTTTATCAGCTTTCTACAATTTTTTACTTTTGCAGATTAATTATTTGAATTCAATGGGATATAAGGCTGTTTCTTTGAAAATCAAAACCGGATATTCTGAACAGGAGCTGAACCATAAAATTGGAAAAATGCTGCGCATCAGGCAATTCAATATTCAGATTGAAAATAAAAGCCTCGATGCACGGCAAAAGCCGGATGTTGTATGGCAGTTGCGTATAGGAGTATATTCTCCTGAATTAAAGGGAGGTGAAATTCCTGTTCGGCTTCAGCCGGTGATTCCATTTAAAAAACGGGATAGTTCTGTAGTGGTGGTTGGTAGTGGTCCTGCAGGATTCTTTGCTGCATTGGTACTGCAAATGTCCGGGTTTAAAGTTACCCTGATTGAACGCGGATCTGAAGTCGCCACCAGAAGTAGGGCAGTAGCCGGTTTTGAGCAATCAGGGAAATTTAATGCTGCCAACAACTATGCTTTCGGGGAGGGAGGAGCCGGTACTTTTTCTGATGGTAAATTAACGTCCCGCTCAAAACATATTTCAAAAGAAAAAAACTTTATCCTTTCAAATTATATCGAAGCAGGTGCACCGGCCGAAATTGATTATCTTGCACATCCGCACCTGGGGACAGACAATCTTCGGAAAATTGTTAAAAACCTTCGGTTGCATTTTATGGAACTTAGCGGTGTGGTTATGTTTGATACCCTGATGGAGGATTTGATCATTAAGGATTCTCAGGTAACCGGTGTAGTTACCTCAAAAGGCATTTTAGACGCAGAGGCTGTTTTTATAGCAGCAGGACATTCGGCATACGAAACATACAGGATGCTGATACGCCGCGGAGTTCCTTTTCGCACCAAAAATTTTGCTCTGGGAAGTCGCATGGAACATCCGCAGGAAATTATCAATCTGGCACAGTGGGGGGATGAATCATTGCCGGGAGTGAAAGCTGCCGAATACAGGCTTACCTCACCGGCTGATGGAAACCACCCTGTGTTTTCTTTCTGTATGTGCCCAGGCGGTATTGTAGTCCCTGCTGCTGCTTATTCCGAAACTAATATCGTAAATGGCATGAGCTACTACAGTCGAAATGGTAAATATGCCAATGCAGCATGTGTGGCCGGTATTAATCCTAATGATTTTGCCGGACGAGAGGTAGAGCCTCTCCTAGCTCTTGATATGCTGGAGAAACTGGAAAGGAATTTCTATTCCTCTACTGGTAGTTATCAGGCACCTGCCTGCTCCATTAGTGATTTTTTGAATCAGAATATATCAAAAACCTCGCTCGATGGCAGCTACCCGATGGGGATGGTTGTAACGCCACTTTGGGAATTGCTGCCTCATCAAATTGTTGCAGCACTGAAAGCCGGTTTGAGCGACTTTATTCGTAAAATGAAAGGCTTTGAAACCGGCATATTATTAGGGCTCGAAAGTAAAACTTCTTCACCGGTACAGGTGATTCGTGAGGCAAATGGCAAATGTAGCGGGTTTAGTAACTTATACATCATCGGCGAAGGAAGTGGTTATGCAGGAGGTATCATCTCAAGTGGTGCAGACGGTGTAAAAGCTGCATTAAATTGGATCAGTGAATATTAAAACCTTTGCGGCAGGTTTCTTTCAATGATTTTTCTTCTAAATATTTGAGTATTATCACGTTTATAGTGGGCTGTGTAGTTATCCTTCTCTTGAAATTATTGCTCTATCGTTTTTTAATTTTGAATGCATATACGAACTAAGCCGGCTACCGGGCATATAAAGAAGTTCTTAAAAGATTCTATGAAAGAGGATTAATTTACGATATTATGAATTTCAATGATCCTGAAGTTTAGATTTCCGAAACGATACAATATCTTAACTATAGAAATAATAGTATTTATTTTTACCTTAGTAGCTGAATGTTTGAATTGTAGTATCTGTCTATCTAGCAGACAGAAATTTTTATACTTAATGAACCTGATTGATATGAAGCTTAAAAAATCTGAATCTTTATTTTTCCAATCTTTCATCTTTATAATCTTTCTTTTACTGTCTGGTTGCATCCCTTCCGGCAATAGTGAAATTTCTTTCGATCAGATAGAGGAGGTTTTTACGAATGCACCTGACTCAATCCAAACAAGTGCTTACTGGTATTGGATGAGTGATAATGTTTCTAAGGAAGGAGTTATTAAAGATTTGCAGGCTATGAAGAAGGCAGGAATAAACCGTGCATTCATAGGGAATATTGGAGGGCAGGGTGTATCATACGGGCCGGTTAAAATGTTTACGGATGAGTGGTGGAAAGTCTTACATACGGCCTTAAAGACTGCAACAGAACTTGATATTGAAATAGGCATTTTTAATTCGCCGGGTTGGAGCCAGTCAGGTGGCCCCTGGGTTAGTAAAGAACAGTCGATGAGGTACTTGAATTCTGCCGAAATAGTACTTACAGGCCCAATGAATTATGATGATTTTTTACCGGTGCCTGATGAAGACTTCCAGTTTGTGAACGTGGTAGCATATAAAATGAATCCTCAGGTTTTGAAGGATGATGGCCAAAAGAAATTTAAGGTTATTGCCAATCCAGCCCGGTCAGATGCACCTAATGTGATTGATGGAAAAGTAGAAACAGAACTTGTGCTTCGTAATAATCAATCACTGACTTTAGATTTTACAGCTGTAGAAAATGTTTCTGTCAAAACTTTGTACATAAAGCCTTCTGAGAAAAAGATTAAGGCTATAGGTGAATTATTGGTAAAGGAAAGCAATGGTTTTCGTTCCCTGAAGAAGTTTGAGATCGACCGGAGTAATTCTAATATTCATGTAGGCTTTGATCCCTATGCTCCTATAGTTATTTCAATTCCTGCAACCCATTCCAATCACTTCCGGTTGGTAATTGATACTGTTACAGTACCGGGTGCTTTGGCAGAAATCAATCTTTCTACTGTTCCAATGGTTGAACGATATCCCGAAAAATCATTGGCTAAAATGTTTCAGAGCCCGTTGCCTTATTGGGATGAATATATGTGGGAACCACAGCCTGAAATAGAAAATGAAAACCTGGTTATCAATCCCGACTCAGTAATTAATATCACTTCGTATAAAACAGCAGATGGGAAACTAGTTTGGAATGTTCCTGAAGGATCCTGGAAAGTTATACATTTTGGGATGACCTCCACCGGTCAGCGAAATGCTCCGGCTGCCCCGGAAGGTAACGGACTGGAGACAGATAAAATGAGCAAAGAACATATTGAGTCTCATTTCGATGCTTATATGGGAGAGGTCATTCGACGGATTCCTGCTGAAGATCGGAAAACATGGAAGGTGGTGGTACAGGACAGTTATGAGACAGGGGGACAGAACTGGACCGATGGGTTAGCTGAAGATTTCCAATCGAAGTATGGTTATGATCCTGTTCCCTTTCTTCCGGTATTGAAAGGACAGGTTGTGGGAAGCCGTGATCAGTCTGACCGGTTTCTATGGGATTTAAGACGCATTGTAGCAGATAAAATAGCCTATGATTATGTGGCTGGTTTGAGAGAGGTTAGCCATAAGCACGGTTTGACTACCTGGCTTGAGACTTATGGCCATTGGGGTTTTCCCGGCGAATTTCTGCAGTACGGCGGACAGTCGGATGAGGTGAGTGGTGAGTTTTGGAGTGAAGGCGATCTGGGTGATATTGAAAACCGTGCTGCTTCTTCATGCGCACATATATATGGAAAAAGAAAAGTATCGGCCGAATCGTTTACCTGCGGAGGAAATGCTTATTCCCGGCATCCGGCTACCATGAAGCAAAGGGGAGACCG
Source organism: Mariniphaga sp. (assembly GCA_035645995.1). Taxonomy (GTDB): domain Bacteria; phylum Bacteroidota; class Bacteroidia; order Bacteroidales; family Prolixibacteraceae; genus Mariniphaga. The sequence goes on from DASRQG010000407.1 coordinate 6,642, forward strand.
CTTTTTTGCAGAGGGAATAAACAATACGTTGTTACATGTGAATATTCATCAACCCGATGAGCAGGTTCCCGGTTATAATGCCTGGTTTGGAAATGAATTTAACAGGCACAACACCTGGTACGATTATATGCCATTGTTCACGCAATACCTTAAGCGTGCCAATTATATGTTACAGCAAGGTACCTATGTGGCAGAAGTAGCCTATTTTATAGGTGAGGATGCACCCAAAATGACAGGTGTATGTGACCCTGAACTGCCGAAAGGTTATTCCTTCGATTATATAAATGCTGAAGTAATTCAAACACGTTTGTCGGTGCAGAATGGAAGGCTTGTTTTGCCTGATGGTTTGAACTACAGGTTATTGGTGCTTCCAAAGCAGGAGACTATGCGTCCTGAGTTATTAGAGAAGATTAAAGAGTTGGTACTTGAAGGCGCAGTAATTTTGGGGCCTGCTCCTAAATATTCACCAAGTTTAAAAGATTTTCCTGAAGCTGATGACAGAGTTCAACAACTGGCCGCTGAGTTATGGGGCGAGGTTGATGGAGAAATTGTTAAATCAGCAAAGGTGGGAAAGGGAATGGTACTGTCGGGAATGGAGATGGAGGAAGCTCTGGATTTGCTGGAAGTAAGGCCGGATGTAAAACTTGCACCCGACGATCCGGTTATGTTTATCCACAGAACTCTTCCTGAAGGTGATGTATATTTTGTGACCAATCAGGAAGATCATCCCGTTGAATTTATGCCTGATTTTCGGATAACCGGTAAAAGGCCTGAAATATGGAATCCGGTGAATGGTACTATTAGAAGCTTGCCTTCCTATCAACAGTCAGAGGATGGAACAAGAGTACCTCTTAAACTGCACCCCTTTGAAAGTTACTTTATTATATTCCGACATGACTCAGAAAATGGTTCTAAAGTTAATTTAGATGAAAACTTTCCGGATGGAACTTTGCTGACTGATATTAGTGAAGACTGGACGGTTAGTTTCAATTCTGCCCATAGAGGCCCTAAACATCCGGTTGTATTTAAAACTCTTGATGATTGGACCTTAAATGACAATGACAGTATTAAATTCTACTCAGGAACAGCAGTATACAGAAGGCAGGCACAGCTTGAAGATGTTGATCCGGATGAAAGGATAATCCTTAACCTGGGGAATCTGACAGCAATGGCCAAAATTAAAGTCAATAATGTTGAAGTGGGAGGAGCCTGGACAGCTCCTTATGAGGTTGATATTACATCAGTTGTAAAAAGTGGAATTAATGAAATTGAAGTATTGGTGGTAAATAACTGGATGAACCGCCTCATAGGAGATATGAATCTTCCTGAGAGTGAACGTCCCTTATGGAGCCCTGTAATTGATCATACAGCAGATACACCTTTGCAGCCATCTGGTTTATTCGGGCCGGTGGTATTGAAGTCGGTTATTCCTTTCTAATTGATTATAAGGATTTTTCTAATTTCAATAATTTTATCCTTAATTTTGGAAGATGAAAAGATTGCTGGAAATAAAGGATCAATATGTTGAGCTTTCAAAAGGATTCATCGACTATGAAAAGCTCAATAACTATCTTATCACCCATCATTCAACGGCAATTGAAGGCTCTTCGCTCACACAAAGTGAAGTTATACTTTTACTTGAGAATGGAATTTCTCCTGCAGGAAAGCCCTTTTTGCACCTGCTCATGGAAAAAGACCATTTGGATGGACTTAAATATGTTTTGAAAATAGCTGTTAATAAGCAAAAGTTAAGTGTTGGAATCATTCAGTACATTTCTTTGCTTATAATGAAAAATACCGGGTCCTCCTATAACATGGCAGGAGGCTCTTTTGATGCTTCGAAAGGCGAATTTCGAAAAGGTGGGGTGCACGTTGGTGCACGTTCTTTTTCCGGATACCAAAAGATTCCCGGCTTGGTGAAAGACCTGGTTAATTATATCAATGATCATATTGATCAATCTTCTGAATTTATCGCCAATTATACTTTGGCTTTTGATGCCCATTTCCAAATGGTCTCCATCCATCCTTTTGCTGTTGGGAACGGAAGGTTATCGCGTTTGCTCATGAATTATATTCAGCACTATCATAACCATCCTGTCACCCCGGTTTTGTCAGAAGATAAGGTACTTTATTTTGAAGCCCTTGAGCAGACAAGGCAGGAACAGAACCCTGAACTATTCAGAAAGTTTATGTTTGATGAGTCTCGTAAATACTTTGAAGAAGAAATCAAACGAATGGAACAACAGCAGGAATTAAAGAAATCAAAAGGTGATGGAATGTCATTCCTTTTCTGAGTCATGTTCTTTGATCTGTAAAGTTATCCGGAACTTTAAAATAAAAATGGGGATTCCATCAAATTTGATAAAATCCCCACTTGAGTTGACCCGCCAGGGCTCGAACCTGGACTCTTCTGAACCAAAATCAGACGTGTTGCCAGTTACACCACGGGTCAATCATTTATGTCTTTTCGTTAAAGACGCTGCAAAAATATAATTTTTTTTCATTTATAAGAATTCAAATTAAGAATTTTCCTTTTTTATCAATTCAATGCAGGTTGGTCGTTAATTATTGTTTCGTTACATAAAAGCTTAAAACCTTATATTTGTTCATTAATTTTATTTTCAATGCAGCATTATCGAAGAATCAACAATATCTTAGGCTGGGCCGTCTTTTTTATTTCCGGTATTGTATATACACTCACAATGGAACCAACTGCCGGTTGGTGGGATGTCGGTGAATTTATTGCAGGTGCCTATAAACTTGAAGTAGGACATCCGCCCGGTGCTCCCGTTCATATGTTGCTTGGCCGGTTCTTTAGCCTGTTTGCAGGGGATGTTTCCAATGCCGCATATATGGTCAATCTTTTATCGGGAGTTGCCAGCGCAGGAACAATATTTTTGCTTTATCATACCATTGTTATGCTGACCGGAAAACTGTACCTGCAGGAGAATCGCTCAACTGCTGAAAACATTGTGATCATTGGAAGCGGGCTTGTTGGTTCTCTTGCCTTTGCGTTTACCGATTCATTTTGGTTCTCTGCAGTGGAAGGAGAAGTTTATGCCTTATCATCCTTTTTTACGGCTGCAGTGTTTTGGGCAATTCTTCGGTGGGAATCAGAAGCCGGCAACAAATATGCTAATCGATGGCTGATACTTATTGCCTATCTGATTGGGATTTCTATAGGGGTGCATCTGCTCAGTCTATTGGTGCTCCCGGCAATCGGGTTGGTATATTATTTTAAGAAGTACACTTTTTCGTGGAAAGGTTTTTTAATTACGTTAGCAGTGTCTATGGCTATTCTGGGAAGTATACAGGTTGTGCTCATACCCGGTATCCCACGAGTGGCATTTGGTTTTGACCTGTTCTTTGTGAATACGTTGGGAATGCCATTTAACAGCGGGATGCTTGTGTTCATGGTGTTGTTATTTGGATTATTTTTCTGGGCTATCTATAATACCCGGAAAAAGAAATTGGTGGCATGGAATACCCTGGCATTGATGTTTCTGGTTATCCTGATTGGCTACACCTCGTATGGGGTGATAATAATAAGAGCCACGGCCAATCCCCCCATGAACCAAAATCAACCTGATAATGCATACTCCTTGTTAGGTTATGTGAACCGTGAGCAGTATGGGCAGCATCCTTTGCTTTACGGCCCGTATTACAATACACCGGCCCTGGCAGCTTCCGGCATTAAGAAGTATTATAGTAAGGTCGATGGCAGGTACGAGGTAACAGGATCAACAGCAGAGAAGACAATCTATGAATCTTCAATGATGACTTTCTTTCCACGGATGCACAGCAGCGATCCTTTGCATGCTGAGGTGTATAAAAACTGGGGAGCAGTGAGTGGTAAACCGGTAAAAGTTAATACAGGTGAAGAAGAGGTGACTCTGATAAAGCCTACATTTATTGAAAATCTCAGGTTTTTTGTATCGTATCAGATGGGTTATATGTACTTCCGCTATTTTATGTGGAACTTTGCAGGCAGGCAAAATGATAAGCCGGGTCATGGTGATTTCTCAAGCGGGAACTGGGTAAGCG
>DASRQG010000408.1:0-5748 GCA_035645995.1 Mariniphaga sp.
TCAATATTTGTCTCGAATAACCTTGCATTTGTCGTACCGACAAGTGCTTTAAATTTTTTGCTTTATGTTATTGAAATTATTGATTTTAAACAATATATGGGCTTTAATGGCTCATTTAATAGAAATTATTTACGTATGAAAAAGACTGTTCTATTATTTCTTGTTTTAATTACGGCTTTTAATTTAAATGCTCAGAATTACCAGGCTAATTGGGAGTCTATCGACAGCAGGCCGGTTCCTCAGTGGTTCGAAGATGCCAAGTTTGGAATATTTATCCATTGGGGTGTGTATTCTGTTCCTGCATGGGCTCCTGCAAATGCAGATATTGGCGTTTATGCAAAATATTCAGAATGGTATTGGTGGAGAATTAACGATGGCAGTCCTGCCGGTAAACTTTTCAGGGAATACCACAATAATATGTATGGCGAGGATTTTATGTATCAGGATTTTGCTCCTGATTTTAAAGCTCAGCATTTTAATCCTGACGAATGGGCTGATTTATTTAAAAGAGCCGGTGCTAAATATGTGGTGCTAACATCAAAACATCACGAAGGTTTTACATTGTGGCCTAGCGAACAAAGCTGGAATTGGAACAGTGTGGATATTGGCCCTCATCGCGATTTATGTGGTGATATTACAAAAGCTGTTAAAAATGCAGGGTTACACATGGGGTTTTATTATTCACTTTATGAATGGTATAACCCTCTTTATAAAAAAGATGTTGCCAAATATGTCGATGCCCATATGATTCCTCAAATGAAAGACCTTGTGACACGATATGAACCTGATATCTTCTGGACTGATGGAGAATGGGATCATCCTAGTGAAACATGGAAAAGCACCGAGTTTCTGGCATGGCTGTATAATGATTCCCCGGTTAAGGAAAGTGTAGCTGTTAATGACCGGTGGGGTAAGGAAACAAGAGGTAAACACGGTGGGTACTTTACCACTGAATATGATCTGGTTCATACTGAGAAGGGTGTCGAAGGATTAACACGTCCATGGGAAGAATGTCGTGGTATAGGTACCTCTTTTGGTTATAATCAAACAGAAAATATTAACAACTATATGACTTCTAATGCTCTAGTTGATTTGCTCGTCGAAAAAGTTGCAGGAGGCGGTAATCTTTTATTGGATGTAGGTCCCACTTCTGATGGCAGAATTCCTGTGATTCAGCAACAACGCCTGCAGGATATAGGTGAATGGATGGATATCAACGGAGAAGCAATTTATGAGAGTAGAAAATGGGCAGGTGCTGGTGATAATAAAACAGAAAATGTATATTTTACTCAGAAGGGTAATGCCTTATATGTTTTGTGTACAGAGTTTCCTGACAATCAGGTTACTCTGAATGGCGTTCAGAGGGCTGGAAATGTTTCACTGCTTGGATATGATGGAAAAATAAAAACTAGAAAATCAGGAAATAAGCTTACCATTCATGTTCCTCAACTAAATCCTTCAAATTATAAAGGTAAATATGCATGGGTTTTTAAGATCGATAACTTCCAATAAAAATGTTATATTAGAGGTAATAAAAATGTTAAATCAATAATTATGAATGAAGCACAACAGTTTATAAAAAAACACCAATTATCTGCTGATGAGATAAACCTGAATGACCTGGTAAAAGATTTTTTAGATGAAATGACAGCAGGATTATCAGGTGAGGAAAGTTCATTAATGATGATTCCTACGTTTATTGAAGCGGATAAACAACTCAAACCAAATGTGCCTGTTATTGCAATAGATGCCGGAGGAACTAATTTCCGGACTGCTAAAGTGCATTTTAATGAAAATATGCAACTTGTAGTATCTGATCTTGTTAGTGGCAAGATGCCCGCTGTGGACAGGGAAATGAATAAAGAGGAGTTCTTCAATGCAATGGCTGCTTTAATTAAGGATAATAAAGATTATTCTGATAAAATTGGTTTTTGCTTTTCCTATGCTGTTGAAATGAATCCAAACAAGGATGGAAAATTACTGGAATGGAGTAAGGAAATTAAGGCGCCAAGTGTAATCGGTGAAATAGTAGGTGAAAACCTTTTAAAGGCATTAGGTACTCCGAATAAAAAAATTGTATTGTTAAATGATACTGTAGCCACACTTCTTGCAGGACAGGCTGCAACAGCAGGTAAAGCTTATGATACTTATTTGGGATTTATTCTTGGTACAGGAACCAATACCTGTTATATTGAATCGAATAAAAATATAACTAAAACACAAGGACTGGATCAGTCAAAATCACAGGTTATCAATATTGAATCAGGAAATTTCGGGAAAGCACCCCGTACGGATATTGACCTACTTTTTGATGCACAAACAAAAAACCCGGGAAGATTTGGCTTTGAAAAAATGATTTCAGGTGGATATTTTGGTGGTGCCTGTACGGAAGCACTTAGAGTTGCAGCAAATGAAGGTGTGTTTACAGAAAAATCAAAATATAATGTAAAAGAACTTTCTGAGTTGTCATCGGAGGAGATAAATAATTATGTTTTGGGAAATAATCTTTCTGATAATCGTATTAGCCGTGCATTGGAATCTGAAATAGATAATGAAAGAGTTACCCTTATTATTGAAGCCATGATAGAAAGAGCTGCAAAACTTGTGGCAGGTAATCTTGCAGCTGTTCTGTTAAAAACGGGAAAAGGAAAATCGGCTGATAAACCTGTATTGATGACCATAGAAGGTACAACCTTTTATAAGATGAAAAATTTTAAAATAATGTTTGAAAATTTCCTGAACGAGTATCTTTCTGGTGTTAACAAACGTTATTATGAAACTATAGAAGTAGAGAATTCCAGCCTTATAGGTGCAGCTATTGCCGGAATAGTTAACTGATTTAAATTTATACATAGCCTTTATGATGATACAAGCATTATAAAGGCTATTTTCTTGCCCAATCTGATTCCCTAAGTATATTATTGATAGTTCAAGAATTCTAATCGTATCACAGGCTTTGTATCCTTTGAAAGTTGATTCATTTAACAAATTGTTGATCGATTAATTTCACATGTCTTTCAATATGTGTAATTTTTAAATAGAAAACTTAGATATTTATTAGAAAAAAGAAAAGGGCAGCTCATCAGCTGCCCTCAAATGTTAACCCCCAAACACACAAGCAATACAGAACGTATTGCACTACAAATGTAGAAAACCTTTTCTCATTTCCAAAAAAAAATGATTTTTTTTAGTTAAAAACTACTGTTGTTATTTAAGGCAGCAGGATTCTGTATAAGATAGCCGCCAATAGTGCTCCGGCTACCGGTCCAAAAACCGGAACCCAAGAGTATTTCCAATCGTTTAAATCTTTATTTTTAAAAGGGATTAGTGTATGTACAATTCGAGGTCCCAGGTCACGTGCCGGATTAATAGCATAACCTGTAGTGCCCCCCAGACTTAGACCTACAGAAAAAACAACAAGTGAAACCGGTAAGGCACCCAAAGAACCCAATCCTACTTTTGTGCTGCCGAAACTCTCATATTCAAGTTGTGGTAGTGTTATAAGAAGTACTGCAAAAATTAATATAAAAGTTCCGGTTAGTTCACTGAAAAAGTTGTTGGAATAATTCCTTATTGCAGGTGCTGTACAAAAGCAGGCTCTCCGAATCCCCGAAGTTGTAGTGATTTTAAAGTGGTTTCTAAAAAATATATATACCGTAAATGCTCCCAACATAGCACCGGCCATTTGGGCGATAATAAAAGGCAATACCTTGCTCCATTCAAATAATCCACTAAATGCAAGTCCTAATGTCACTGCCGGATTAATATGTGCTCCACTCATATCAGCTGTAGCAAGCACTGCTACAAAAACTGCCAGAGCCCATCCTGCCGTTATAACTATCCATCCTCCGCCATGACTATGGGTTTTATCTAAATTTACATTTGCTACTACCCCGTTACCCAATAATATTAGGATGAAGGTTCCTATAAATTCTCCTGTTAGTTCAATCATCGATTCAGATTTTATTCTTGAAAATAATAATTTTTAGCAATCTCATTATATTGTTCAAGCTGGTCTTTGATCCATTTTCTGCCCATTCCCAGTTCTTTAGCCATTAATGTTGCAACTTCCGGTGCAATGCGAACACTTTCACGGGCATCTAAAAATAAAGCTCTGGTCCTTCGTGCCAAAATATCTTCAACAGTTCGTGCCCACTCATTGCGGATGGCCCAGGCTACCTGCGATTTCTGTATCTGCAACTTCTCACTCAACCATCCCTTCCAACGTTTTTCTTCATTTGCTATTTCCAGTACTTTCTCCTTGTCAATACCATATGCTGCCAAAGGATCCTTGTAAGCATCTATATCCATTCTGTATCCATGTACTGGCAGATGGAAAGTTATACAATCGCGCTCTGATAGTCCTCCTAAAATGATTGCTTTATCGATGGCATCTTCTGCCATTTTTCGATAAGTTGTCCATTTCCCTCCTACTATTGTGATAAGTCCTGATATAGAAACTATAATTTTATGTCCTCGGGAAATTTCCCGGGTGGCTTTCTTTTCATCTTCAGGTTTGGCGAGAGGCCTTAATCCTGCAAAAACACTTAATATATCCTCCTTTGTCGGTCGCCTTACTAGGTATTGTCCTGCTGTATTTAAAACAAACTCAACTTCCGAATCCAGTGCAACAGGTTCCAGTGATCGTGTTTCCAGTAATGTGTCAGTTGTGCCAACAATCACATGATTGTGCCATGGAACAGCAAATAAAACACGGCCGTCAGAAGTATGAGGAACCATAATTGCGTGATTGCCGGGTAGGAATTCTTTATTTAAAACGATGTGAATTCCTTGACTGGTGGTTATCATATCAGGTTTGCCGGGCTCATCCATTTGTACAATTTTATCCGAAAATACTCCTGTAGCATTGATTACAATCTTTGAATTAATGCTGAATTTTTCACCTGTTTCCTGATCTTGTGCTACTACACCATTAACTAATTCTCCATCTTTTAACAGATTGGTGACCTTACAATAATTGAGAACCGTTGCACCATAATCAACTGCCGTAAGTGCCAGACTTATAGCCATGCGGGAGTCATCAAATTGTCCATCCTGATAAATAACGCCTCCTTTCAGCCCTTCTTGTTCCACGGTAGGTAAAGCTAAAATTGCATCTTCACGCGACAAATGTTTTGATGGGCCAAGGCCTAACTTGCCCGCCATCAGATCATAAACTTTTAACCCGACAGTATAAAAAGGACCTCCCCACCAATCGTAAGTTGGAATTACAAATGATTGATTTGTAACCAGGTGAGGCGCATTCTTAAACATCAGGCCCCTCTCTTTAAGAGCCTCTAATACCAGTGAAACATCACCCTGCTGAAGATACCTCACCCCTCCGTGTACCAATTTTGTGCTTCTGCTTGAAGTGCCTTTGGCAAAATCAACCTGTTCAAGCAACAGGGTTTTAAATCCACGTGATGCAGCATCCACTGCACATCCTAAACCTGTTGCCCCTCCGCCTATAACAATGATATCCCAATCATTTGAATGGGCTTTTTTTAGAATTGTCTGACGATCCATAGCTTTTGCTTTTTTTGGAATTTGTTGTAGAAAAGAAATTAATCTATTCATAAGTTTTGTTATTATCTTTTAACCGATCATCTGATTATCTGTTACTATACCATCCTTTACTGCGTTCAACTGCTTTTTTCCAATAAGTGATGACATTCTTAAACTTTTCTAAATTTTCATCAGGAGAAAATTTCTGGTCAACCTGCCATTGTTTTTTTAATTCTTCCAGTT
>DASRQG010000409.1:0-2878 GCA_035645995.1 Mariniphaga sp.
TTAAATTTTATCCATCCATTAGAAGAATTTGCAGGCATTTCATTTCTTAATATTACCGGTTCGAATATTTTGTTTTTAATTTCATCAGATAAGATATCGGAATAGAGTAGGGCATTTCCAAATTTTACAAGGTCTTCGGCATTCGATAAGATTCCTTCTGAGGGAGCTTTATGCCTCATGTCTCTAAATGTGGCCGGAATTACCTGTGCAATAAAATTATGATCAAAGAAGTCGGTACTCCCTTCAATTGTAACAAAAGGATTGTCAACAGTAGTATTATTCAATTGAAGCGTATCAGTAATATATTCCTGTAATAATTGGTTAAATTGATTGCCTGTTGCTTTCTCCATTACTACCCCTAGCAGGTTGTAATTAAATAGGCTGGGGATTTGTACAACTCCCGGAGGAACTACAAGCGAGTCGTTCATAAATTGTTCCAATCCTTTTTCAGCTGAGACATTCAATCCACGCCAATCCTTTTCTTCGGGAGATGGTTCTCTTATCCCTGAAGTATGTTGTACCAGATCTTTTAGGGTGAGTTTATATTGTTTTTCAGGGAATTTGGAGAGATAATGTTGCACAGATGAATCAGGATGGATTATCCCTGCATCCGTTAATTGATGGTAAAGCAGCGCTGTAAAATTTTCAGTCAGTTTACCGATTCTGAATTTTGTTTTCCGTGTAACCGGTACGTTTAAATCTTTTGAAGCAAGGCCAACAGCATCGGAATACAAAAGTTTTCCCTCTTTGGAAACTGCAAATGTTGCTCCAGGTACCGAATTGCGAACCATGTAATAGACCACTTCTTTGCGTGCCTGTTTTACTTCATCTTTGTATTTTCTGTCATAGAAAACCTCTTTTTCTTTTGAGGTGCAGTGGGTTAAACTGATTGGTAAAATAAGAAAAACAAAAAGTTTTAGCACTACTGTTTTCATACTTAGTTTAAATTTTGTTCTGAAATTATTTAATGAATCAATTTATTAATATTTCAAATTTAATTATTCCCAACAAGAGTTGCCTCCTTTTCAGAGCGTGCTACTATGACAGCACCACAGCTGTCGCTCCACACATTTACTGTAGTACGGATCATATCTAATATTCTGTCTACTGCAAGTATTAATCCTATACCTTCAAGTGGAAGGCCAACAGCAGATAGCACTACGGTAATCATTACAAGGCCTGCCATTGGAATACCGGCTGCACCTATAGAAGCAAGTAAGGCTGTAACCACCACCAGCATCTGTTGCATGAATGATAGTTCAACGCCATATGCCTGGGCAATAAACATTGCCGCAACACACTCATATAAAGCTGTTCCATCCATATTTATTGTAGCTCCCAATGGTAAAGTAAAGCTTGATATTTTATTAGAAACGCCGCTTTTATTTTCCAGAGCTTCCATGGTAAGAGGTAAGGTTGCACTTGAAGATGAAGTAGAAAATGCAGTAAGCAATGGAACCGTCATATTCTTTAAGTGAAGATATGGTTTAGCATTACCAATCAGTTTAGTAAGAAGTGGTAAAGAAACAAGAGCATGGAAAAGTAACCCTATGATAACACACAAGCTGTATAAGGCCAGGCTACCGGCAATATTTGCCAACTCTCCGGCATTACGCTGTACCTCCCTGGCAACAATTCCCAGGATTCCAATAGGAGTGAATTTTATAATGAATAAGGTAATTTTCATCATTACCTGAAATACTGCGTCAAAGAAATTAGTCAGGGGGAGTCTGTAATTATCAGTTGTTTTTGTGATAAAAAATCCAAACAGTACTGCAAAAAAGATTACAGGAAGAATTTCACCCTGAGCCATCACTTCCATAATATTTTCAGGAATTAACCTGTAGAAGATATCTTTTACAGAACCAACATGTTCATCAAGTCCTTCCACCGTCTGAGAGAACCCTAAATCTACACCTACCCCCGGTCTTATTATATTCACCACAATAAGTCCGGTTAGGATGGCCAGCACACTTGTTAACAAATAATAAGTAATTGTTTTTAATCCAAGCCTTCCAAGGTTTTTCCCATTTCCCATACTGGTCACGCCACTAATGATAGAGCTGAATATTAGTGGAATAATAACCATTTTTAATGCCCGAAGAAAAATATCCCCCAGCCACGATATATAGGGAACAAGTTGAGGTATAAAATATCCTGTTATGATAGCAAGCACGAATGCTATAAGAATTTGCCAGTGCAGTTGTAACTTTAGTATTTTCACTCTTTTGGTATTAAATAGATTTTAGTACGGGGTCGCTAAATTAATTTTTTTTCGAGTTTTTACAAATTTCAATTAAAACCTTATTCTTTCAATTTCCCCGGTTACCCTTAATTTAGGATGATCAACAAATGCCCTTACCTGATATTCTTTACCATTCATTTTTAGATCAGGTTCAATTTCGAACGCACCTGTTTCAGATATTTGAATTGTTTTTGTTTCCTTCCATTCATCAGAATAAAGTTCTTCAACGAAACCGGCATATTCCCTGTACTGAAAGCCTGCTTTTAAAGATTCAGCATTACCTGTTTTCAAGATCTGACCTTTAAATACTACTCTGTCACCAGATTCAGATCTAACAGGTTTAACCGTTACAACAGCCGGCGGGTCAAGTGCTGGTATTACATTAGTCAGTTTCAGCACCAGCGGGTTAGGCCATTTGTTATTATTATAGATTCTTTGTGCTCTTACACATGAAATATTTAATCCATCTGTTTTTTGTTCAAAATAAGCTTTACCATCAGTTGAAGGTTGATACTCTACCACTTCCCCTGACTGGCCTAAAACGCTAACGGTGGTATTGGCGGTAGCCTGAACTGATTTCACTATGAATTCCTTTCGTGTACCCCTTTGCCAATAAGCTAAACCGGTAAGAAT
>DASRQG010000410.1:0-2341 GCA_035645995.1 Mariniphaga sp.
ACAGTTACATTCTGAATATCACCCACTGATTCTGTTCCTATTTTAAAAGCTCCTGTACTTGTGTGTAAAATACAATTTGAGACTACCACATTTCGTGTAGGTTTATTAGCAGTAGCTTTCAACACAATTGCATCATCACCACTACTAATATTACTGTTAATTATGCGGACATTTTCACAACAGTCAATATCAATTCCATCATTATTACCATTGCTCCATGAATTGATATTTATACTCTGAATCAACACATCTTTACAATTAAAATAATGAGATACCCAGGCACCGGAGTTAAGAATTGTTATCCCTGAAATTCGAACTTTTTCACACCTAAAAAACTTCATTAACGAAGGCCGTACATCACCTCTGCTGTCTTTATGAATTACAAACTCAGGTGAATCTCCCTGTCCATCAATAATACCTTCACCTTCTATTCCAACATTTATAGCATTTTCAGCACCAACAAAAAAACGATTTTTTGCATTTCCCAAACCATCCACGAAATTACCTATGTTTTGATAATCAGCAACCTTTTTGCTACCTTTCAAGACAGAGTTCTTACCAATATGTAATGAAACATTATCTTTTAGAAAAATGGAACCTGAAAGGAAAATACCTCTGTTAAAATAAACAGTACCACCACCTTCATCAGAGCATTTGTCGATCGCTTTCTGAATTGCTGATGTATTCAAATATTCTCCATCACCTTTGGCCCCGAATTGTTCGACATTATATACATTTTGAGCAACATTAATTAAAGAAGAAAATAAAACAACAAAAAACACTAAACACGCAAACAACCTCTTTTCCATTTCATATTAATTTTGATGACACATGTATATATAAGCCATAATTGTTCAGGGAACAGGCAAAAGCAACAAAGCACCAGGAAATCTCCGTTACCTGATGCCTTGTATTTTACATTAATTTCCTATAATTAACTATCAAAATCAGCCTATTGATACCCCGGGTTCTGAACCAGATTTGGATTTATATCCAACTCGGTTTGAGGGATTGGCCAAATTGTATTGTGATCTCTGAAGTTTCTTTCGGCATAGAACATGTACCCTTCGTCATTAACCGGAAGCAACGTATAGTTTTCCGGATCATTAGTTACTTTCATACCATAGTAGTTTCCTCTTATTGTTTCAGCAGCATTTCCATACCTGAGGAGATCATAGTATGCCACGCCTTCCATAGCCAGTTCAGTAACCCTTTCGCGACGCACAATCTCTCTTAATGCAGAAGGATTAGTTTCCGTTACAAAAGGCATGTCTACGGCTTCACGTCCTCGCAATTGGTTAATGGTTAGATCCAGTAATTCCTGAGTGATGGGAGCACCAGATTCGAGCATTGCCTCAAGGTAACCAAGAAGTACTTCAGCATAACGGATCAGGGTCCAGTTGCCTCCCCACCTGTCTCTGTTTCCGGGATAATAATTTTCATCGAGATATTTATTAATCGTATAACCCGTCCAGTTATAAAGGTTAACTCTGTCAAGCGAATTGGTAGAATCAGGATGTGCCACATAAAGCTGCCCCGCGAAAGTTGATACTTCAGGTATTAACACAGTGTATAACAACCGGGGATCACGATTATCGTAGGGATTCTCCGGATCATACAATGGGGATTCATCTGAGGGCAATCCATCTGTCATAAGGTAGGTATCAACCAATCGATGGTGTACATTATACTGATGGAATCCACCGTAAGAAGAAGGTCTCAGGATTTTTTGTAACTGACTGTTGTTTATATCGGTTGCATATTGGATGGCCAAAATGTGTTCCGGACTGGTTTCACCAATTTCCCAGAATATTTCACGGAAGCGCGGATCAATTGAATAGACACCGGAATCAATAATTCTCTTAAAAACATCAGCAGCTTCACTCCATTCTTGTTGATAAAGTTTAATTCTGCCGAGGAAACCAAGTGCAGCTCCCCTGCTAACCCGGCCCATTTCTTCCAATGGCCTGTCAACAGGCAGGTGTTCAAGTATAGCTTCCAGTTCCTGTTCTGCAAAATTTATAACCTGTTCCTGTGAAGATTGTGTTACACTATTAGCTTCTTCTATTGACAGTACTTCTGTTACAATTGGGACATTACCAAAATATAATCCCAGGTTAAAATGGGTGTATGCTCTCCAGAAGCGTGCCTCAGCAAGCATCATGGCTTTTTTATTTTCATCCATTTCGATGCCTGGTACATTTTCCAGGAAATTATTAGCCAGCGCTATCCGCTCGTATGAAGTTTCCCAGAAATGGTCAATCCACCTGTTACTGGAATTAAGCCCACCTCCTGCGAAATCCTGCGTCTGGTCATTCTTATCACTTCCCAATCCAGCAAT
>DASRQG010000411.1:0-5537 GCA_035645995.1 Mariniphaga sp.
CGGGGATTGTAAATTCAATGGCAACATCACATTTTTTAAGGTTTTCGATCGTCAAATCCTGCTGGTTATCAATATCAATTATCAGGTTAATTGTATGGCCGCAGGACAGGGCTATCTTTTCAATTTCCCGGCCCATTTTCCCATAACCAATAAGCGCTAATTTCATATGAATTAATTGTTTTTAATTGCTGCACAGAACCCACATGTTGATTTTTTTATCACTTTTTGTGATTTCTACCTCATGCTGGTTTCATGTTTATATTTTACAGATCATTAATTTAAGTGACAAAGATAATAGATTAGACAAATGTAACGAACGTGTATCAAAACTTTAAACAATTTCGACCAAAGAACTTTTTGTTCAGTTCAAATTGTAATATAAAAGTATTGTCGAATATTGGTTCATGAAAAATCGTTAAATTTGGGAGGTATGACGAAAATGAATATCCGACTTGTTGCCACCGATTTGGATGGCACTTTTTTAAAAAATGACCGAAGTATCAGCAGACGCAATCTTGATACTTTGCATTTGTTGGGCGAAAGAGGTATTGTAAGGGTTGCTGCTACCGGAAGAAACCTGAGGAAAGTACATGATGTGATTCCGGAAGAGGTACCCTTCGATTATATAGTGTATTCATCGGGTGCAGGAATTTTCGACTGGCAGGAAAAGAAACATATTTTCCAACAGAATATTGAATCAGGCCCGGCATCAGAATTGTCAGGATATTTCAGAGAAAAGAACTATAATTTTTCTGTTTTTGCACCTGCTCCTGATAATCACAAGTTATGGTTTTATAAAGGAGGAACTGAATGTGAGGAATTCAATCGTTTTTTCACTTTTCACCATGAAGGATCGGAGGCACTGCCTCTAAATGGTTCATTTACGGAAGGTCTTTGTCAGTTTCTACTTATTATTCCTGAAGATGAACAGAAATTTGTCGAATTAAAGGAAGAGATTGAATCGATGTCAGATCAGATACGAGTAATCCGTTCTTCATCTCCTGTTAGTAATGGTTATATATGGGTAGAAGTTTTTCATCGTGAAGTGTCGAAAGGTAAGGGAGTAAAACATTTATGCGATCTTCTGGCCATTCATCCTGAAGAAACAGCGGGAGTGGGAAACGATTATAATGATCTTGATCTATTGGAATTTACCGGCTTTTCCTTTGTAGCTGAAAATGCCCCTGATACAATAAGATCAGCATATATAAAGGTGCCTTCGAATGAGGAGGATGCTTTTTATCATGCAGTTCAACCGATGTTGGATTGAAATTGTTTTAGAGAAAATACATTAACGACAGCGAATTACAATATTGGATGGTGGGTGAAAGGAGCATGAGCATTAAGTCATATTTGGAGATGAAAAATGTTTATGTGAAGTTCAAAAGGTCTTTAAAAACAACAATTTAAATATGAAAAACCTGATTTTCTTCTTTTTTGTTTTTTTCTGTGGTGCTTTAACCGCCCAGGATAGTTTTCAGTTAAATGATCCTATTCCTGTTGATCCGAAACTTTCAAAAGGAGTACTGGAAAATGGCCTTACCTATTATGTGAGGTCAAATAGTGAGCCACAGAACAGGGCAGAATTGATGCTTGTTGTGCGAGTAGGTTCTATTAATGAGGATGAAGATCAACAAGGATTGGCGCATTTTCTGGAGCATATGGCATTTAATGGGACAGAAAACTTCCCAAAGAATGAACTGATTTCTTATTTTGAATCGATAGGAATGGAGTTCGGTCCGGAAATAAATGCATATACCAGTTTTGATGAGACGGTATATATGCTTAAGGTGCCACTCGATTCAGTTCTTTATCTTGAGAAAGGTTTACAGGTTTTATATGACTGGGCTTCACAGATAACTGCATCGGAGGAAGAAATAGAAAAGGAACGTGGAGTTATCAGGGAGGAATGGCGAGGTGGAAGGAATGCCAATTTTAGGATGCAGCAGAAGTGGCTGCCGGTTTTATTACAGGATTCAAAATATGCCAACCGTCTGCCTATTGGTGAAATTGATATTATTGAAAATTTTCCGCCTGAAACCTTACGCCGGTTTCGAGATGACTGGTATCGGCCCGATCTTCAGGCTGTTATTGTGGTAGGAGATTTTGATCAGGAACAGATGGTGGAAAAGGTAAAAAATAAGTTCTCAGATATTAAAATGCCGCAAAAGCCCCGTGAACGGGAATTTTTTGATATCCCTCCACACGAAGAAACTCTTGTTAGTATCGCCACAGATAAGGAGGCACAGTATCCTATGGTGCTTGTTTTTCATAAGCACCCTCTTAAAATTGCAAAAACATTGGGAGACTATAGAAAATCTATTTTGCACAATTTGTATAACAGTATGATCAATAGTCGACTTTCAGAATTAACACAGCAAGCTGATCCTCCATTTATTAATGCACAATCTTCTTACGGAAGTTTCTTTGGTCCGATGAATGTTTATCAATCGGCTGCAGTATGTCATAACGGAAAAATAGAAGAAGGATTGACAGCTGTATTGCTTGAAAATGAACGGGTACGGAAGTTTGGGTTTACAGAATCGGAGCTGCAGCGTAATAAAAATTCCTTAATGAATTATATGGAGAAAGCTTATAATGAGCGAACCAAACAAAGATCGATTTCCTATGCTGAGGAGTATAAAAGGAATTTTTTAATGACACAGGAGCCTGTTCCCGGAATAGAAAATGAATACGAATATTTTAAAGCTTTTCTTCCGGAAATAACGCTGGAGGAAGTAAATCGTCTTGCAGATGAATGGATCATTGATAAAAACAGGGTTGTAGTGGTTATGGCACCCGAAATTAAAGGCGTGGAGATTCCCTCGAAAGAAGAATTATTAACTTTACTAAAACAGGTAGAAACAATTGAAGTTGAACCTTATGATGATACAATTGACGAACTGCCTCTGATTTCAGAAGAGCCAGTCCCTAATCCTGTAATTAATGAAAGAAAACTTGAGCGTGTTGATGCCATTGAATGGACTTTAAAGAATGGTGCAAGGGTAATAGTGAAGCCAACTGAATTTAAAGAAGATGAAGTTCTCTTTAGTGCATGGAGTCCCGGAGGGTCATCATTATATGAAGTTGATGATGTGATTTCAGCAGAGTTTGCGTCTACTATTATGGCCATGAGCGGGGCAGGCGATTTTGATAAAATTACCCTTGATAAAATGCTTGCTGATAAAGTTTTTAACCTGTCGCCTTATATATCTGAATTACGTGAAGGATTTAGCGGCAATTCCACGGTTAGGGATATGGAAACTATGCTGCAAATGGTTCACCTGTATTTTACAAAACCCAGATTTGATGAAACAAGTTTTAGTTCATATATGACCCGAATGGCAGGAGTTTTACAAAATCGTGCAGCCTCACCCGATGCGGCGCTTCAGGATACCTTGACTTCTGTTCTGGCTAATTATGATGAGCGAAAAAGGCCCATCTCTGTTGATTTGCTTCAGGAGGCAGATTTTAATCGTATCCGGCAAATTGCAACTGAAAGATTTAGTAATGCAGCTGATTTTATCTTCTTTTTTGTGGGAAGAATTGATACAGACACCCTGAAGCCAATGGTTGAGAAATACATTGGTGGTATTCCATCTGCAGGAGAAGAGGAAGATTGGAAGAATGTTGATGTTGATCCACCGGCTGGAGTTGTTGGGAAAACTGTTTATAAAGGTCAGGAAGAACGAAGTATTCAATATATTATTTTCCATGGTGATTTTGAATATTCTTCGGAAAATGCAATTGAACTCGATGCATTGGGCCGAATATTATCTACCCGTCTGCTTGAAGAAATAAGAGAGGAGCGTAGCGGGGTATATTCAATTGGTGCTAGTCCTTCCTCGTCAAAATTACCTGAGGAAGAATATCGGATTACAATCTATTATGGAACTAGTCCTGAAAAGCTCGAAGAATTAAAACAGGCAGTATTTGAAGAAATTGAAGACTTCGCTGTTAACGGCCCCTCTGAAGAAGAGCTGGCAAAGGCAAAAGAAAAAATGTTGCGGGAGCGGGAATTAGCCTTAAGGGAGAATAATTTTTGGCTGAATATTTTAAGCAACACTTATTATCTCAAGGATGGTGACTTTTCGGAATTTGGCAAATATGAGAAGTATGTAATGGATCTGACTTCTGATTCAATTCAACAAGCTTTTAAGAAGTATTTCGATTTTGAGAATTATGTTTCGGTTGCTTTACAACCTGCTCAATAATTGTGGGTTGAATTTACCGAGATGGCACTAAAATTAATATAAGTACAGCTTGTTCAATTCAAAGATGTAGGAGAATTTCTACTAAGCGGGTTATATCTTAATCGGGAAGGTAAAGAGGAATTTAATGGGAGTTTCTGCCATAAATAAAGCAGTCATTTAAACCCCCAAATATTTTAGAAGTGCTATCCGGCATTCCTCAAACTCATCAGTAGCGGCATCATGACTCAGGATAATGAGGCTGCAGGCCAATTCCGACAAACGCCAGTCACGATTAATGCCAGAAGCATCGGACCGGTAAACACAGGATATGTGCTCCTGAACAGGTAATCCTGTTATTTTTAAAATTGCGATTGCCCGTCTTACTGATTTATCGATATTAATATCAGTGGTTTGCAACATTCGTCTTAACAGTTCGCTTGCATAGTACCGGAAGTTAAGTTCATTGATTCCCGATATCAACAGATCAATCATGGGATCCGGATGATTATATTCATAATATCTTGCTATCATACCTGAATGATTTAATGGGTTAACTTCGCATCATGCATCTCCTTAAGTCTTTTAAACAGTTGCAGTTCTTCAGGGTTCAAATCCTGTGGTATTTCAATGTTTAACTCGATAAACAAATCACCATATTGTCCGGGTATATTGTAAACCGGCATTCCCTTTCCTTTCAGCCTCAGTTTCTTTCCGGGTTGTGATCCTTTAAGGACAGGCACATTCAGTATGCCTCCTAAAGTATTAACTTCTCTTTTGCCACCTAACACTGCAGTATAAAAGTCAATACTTACTTTTTGAATGATATCTGCTCCATTTATTGTGAAGTTAGCATCATCTGTTACTTTAATTTTGATGTAGATATCTCCTTTTTCACCACCGGCAATTCCGGGAGCACCTTTTCCCTTGATTCTTAGTTCCAGCCCGCTATAGGCACCGGGTTTTATATTTATCCGCAGCTTTTGGCCGTTTACATTAAGTATTCTGGAAGTTCCATGATAGGCTTCATAAAGCGATATTTCCAATTCAGCCTTTAGATTCTCACCCTTGTATGATTGCCGACGGTTGCTAAATCCCGATTGTTGGCTACTATATCCTCCAAAAAAGGCATTGAAGAAATCAGAAAATCCACCTGCTGAGCCGGTATTGCCAAATAAATCGTTAAGATCTCCTTCATAGAAAAAAGAACCTTCTCCTTGTGGTGCTCCAGTTTGGTTGAATGGATCATAATTGCCAGCACCTGCATTTTCGTATTGTTTCCAATTGGCACCCAGCTGGTCATACTTCTTTCTTTTTTTTGGGTCTCCCAGTACTTCGTATGCTTCA
>DASRQG010000412.1:0-4085 GCA_035645995.1 Mariniphaga sp.
TTGTGTGCGCAATTCCACGTTTGGTAACAAAGTTGTAAATACCACCCTTGCCCTCGGCATCACCCGGGTACCAGTTTTGCACCGTGGAGTATTTAATCTCGGCGTTATCCAGAGCGATCAGCTCAACCACCGCCGCGTGCATTTGGTTTTCGTCACGCATAGGAGCGGTACAGCCTTCCAGATAACTCACATAGCTGTCGTCGTCAGCAATAATCAGAGTACGTTCAAATTGTCCTGTGTTAGCAGAATTTATTCTGAAATAGGTAGACAATTCCATTGGACAACGAACTCCTTTCGGGACATAACAAAATGATCCGTCACTAAATACAGCTGAATTCAATGCTGCAAAATAATTGTCACCAACAGGTACTGACTGTCCAATATATTTACGCACCAAGTCAGGGTGTTCCTGAAGGGCATCACTAAATGAACAAAATATTATTCCTTGTTCTGCTAATACTTCCTTAAACGTAGTTTTAACAGATACACTATCAATAACAGCATCTACAGCTACACCAGCAAGATGTTTCTGCTCTTCGAGGGGTATGCCTAATTTATTAAATGTTTCAAGCAATTCAGGGTCAACTTCATCCAGACTTTCATATTTTGGTTTCTTCTTGGGAGCAGCATAATAACTTATCTCCTGAAAATCAATCGGTGGAACTTTTAAATATGCCCAATCAGGCATCTTCATCTTTAACCATTTTCTGTATGCGTTTAACCGAAATTCTAACATGAAATCAGGTTCTTTCTTTTTCTCCCAAATCGTCCTGATAACATCTTCATTTAAGCCTTTTTCAATGATGTCTGTCTCTATATCGGAATAAAATCCATATTTATATTCCCCTTGTGTTACTTCTGATAAAATCCTGTCCTGATCTGTCATTTCTCATTCCATTTTCGTTATTAACAATCCGCATTTAAGACTGTTTACAAATAAATTGCAAAGATATAAAACTATAGGTAATTTTGTTCTAATTTAAATTAATTGAATACTTTATTGTCTTTTATTAACAAGTAATAAATAAATTGTCATATTGTTCATTCAATTAATGTAGAGGAGGTAATTAGCGTATTAGTTATAAATTGAAGAATGAATAAAAAAAGTAAACAAACTCAAATATCTGATCTTGGAGAATTTGGATTGATTGACAGGTTAACAGATGGTATTCAAATTAAAAACAAGAGTACTATAATTGGGGTGGGGGATGATGCAGCAGTGTTAAATTTTGATAAAAATAATGTAGTTCTTTCAACTGACTTGCTCACTGAAGGGATACATTTTAATCTGATGTACGTGCCATTGAAACATTTGGGATACAAGTCTGTAGTGGTAAACGTCTCTGACATTTGCGCAATGAATGCAAGGCCAAAGCAGATTACGATCAGTATTGCGCTTTCCGGTAAATTCTCGGTAGAGGCAGTGGAGGAGTTGTATTCAGGGATAAAACTTGCATGTGAAAATTATGGAGTTGATCTTGTGGGTGGAGATACCACCAGTTCTTTGACCGGGCTTGTAATCAGTGTAACGGTAATTGGTGAAGCATTGCCTGAAGATTTAGTTTATCGCAAGGGTGCACGTCCCGGAGACTTATTATGTGTTACGGGCGATTTGGGTGGGGCTTACATGGGGCTTCAGCTTCTGGAACGTGAAAATGAGGTTTTTAAGGTGGATAGGGAAATGCAGCCTCAGCTACAGGGTTATGATTATATTCTGGGCAGACAGCTTAAACCTGAAGCCCGGCTCGATGTAGTTGAAGCTTTTAAAAAGATGAATCTTAAGCCAACTTCTATGATTGATATTTCAGATGGCCTATCATCAGAAATACTGCATTTGTGCAAAAACTCAAATGTTGGATGTCTGCTATTCGAGGAAAAAGTGCCCATTGATTCTCAAACCAAAGCATTGGCCGGTGAAATGAATATTAATCCTTTGGTTGCTGCCCTCAATGGAGGAGAGGATTATGAACTGTTATTTACTGTTGCTCCTGAAGATGTTTCTAAACTACATAATGATCCGGATTTCACTGTGATTGGGGAAATCACAGATGTAAGTGGGGGGGCAAACCTGCTTACTACAGGAGGCTCGAAAATCCCTCTCAAGGCTCAGGGGTGGAAACATTTAGAAGAATAATTCATTGCAGATCCTTTTTACTTGAATGTCTGTTGGTAAATTATGATGGTTCTATTGAATCAACAGTGATTTGATTTACCATATGTATTGATAATTTTTTGATAGTAATAAGACATATTTACCTATCAAAATTCCTTACCTGCTTCTTAAATTTTCCATACTTAGTCCAGTGTTGGTTCGATAATTATCGAATTTAACATGGAGCAGGTATGGCTTTGGTGTGGTATGGAAATATAGATTGGCTAATTTGGGGAAAGTTGAGCGGATTAACATCATCAGTTGAAAAGTTAGGAGAAGTGTGATTTATAAAAAACATTACCGGATTCAGACAAAGCTTATTGCAAGTGACATTGCCTCAGCTTTTGACATGAGGCAAATAACTATTATTGCTTCCTGAATCCGGTAACCTCGAAAAGAATACTTCCGGTTATTAGTCGGGGAAGTAGCCTCTTATTATACCTCTTTTAGAATCTTTGACAAACAGAAGGACTTCATCACGTTCCTGTGATGCAGGCATTTCGGCTTCAATGATTTCTGCAGCCTGTGCGGTGTTGAGTCCTTTTTGATAAATGTACCGGTAAATGTCCTGGATTTCTCTGATCTTTTCGTTGGTGAAATTACGTCGGCGGAGGCCAATCGAATTAATACCAACGTACGACAAAGGTTCACGGCCGGCTTTTATAAAGGGTGGAACATCTTTACGTACCAATGAACCCCCACCTACCATTACGTGTGATCCTACATGACAGAACTGGTGGATACCGGTCATGCCTGAGATAATTGCCCAGTCGTCAATAATTACCTCACCAGCAAGCTGGGTATTATTACCAAGGATAATGTTATTACCTACAACACAATCGTGGGCTATATGTACATATGCCATCATAAGGTTGTTGTTACCAATAAAGGTTTTTCCTTTGGAGGATGTTCCCTTATTGATGGTAACATACTCGCGAATGGTATTATTGTCGCCGATTTCTACTGTGGTATATTCGCCACGGTATTTTAAATCCTGAGGTATAGCACCAATAACTGCTCCCGGAAAGATGTTACAATTTTTTCCGATCCGTGTTCCTGAGAGGATAGTAACACTTGAGCCGATGCGTGTTCCTTCGCCAATTACAACATCGCGGTCGATGGAAACAAATGGCTCGATAACTACATTATCAGCAACTTTTGCATCGGGATGAACGTAAGCAAGTGGTTGTTTCATAATTTTTTTACAGATTCAGGGCTGTTTACCCTTTGTTTAACAATTTGAGCCATAAATTCTCCTTCGGCAACCACGCGGCTTCCTACGTAGGTTACACCTCTCATAATAGCCATTCCCCGCCTGATTGGCGAAGTTAATCTAAGTTTGAATACGAGGGTATCGCCGGGTACTACTTTTCTCCTGAATTTGACATTGTCGATACGGATAAAGTACGTGGAGAACTTTTCTTTTTGGGCACTTAGCACAAGCAATCCACCGGTTTGCGCCATAGCTTCGATAAGAAGGACTCCTGGCATTACGGGTTCATCAGGAAAGTGCCCCTGGAAAAAAGGTTCGTTTAATGTTACGTTTTTGACACCAATTATTTCAGTGTCAGTTTTTGATAAGATTTTATCTACCAACAAAAAAGGATATCTGTGAGGCAGATATTCTTTTATTTGATTAATATCATATAATGGATCTTTGTCGGGGTCATATTTTGGTACACTTGTTTTTGATTTTTTCCAGGCTGATTTCAATGCCTGAGCAAACAGTGTATTTGGCCTGTGTCCGGGTTTATATGCCAAAACACGACCTTTTATTCGTTTCCCGCAAAGTGCAAGATCACCAATTACATCAAGAAGCTTATGACGAGCACATTCATTGTCGTAATGGAGTTCAAGATTGTTCAGGATTCCCTGAGACTTAACCTCAACCCGGTCGTGATTAAAAAGGTCGGCTAAACGATCGAGCTCCTCT
>DASRQG010000413.1:0-3229 GCA_035645995.1 Mariniphaga sp.
TATTGGAAGTAATAAAGCGATTTGAAAAAGAGTAATGAGTAGTGATGTTGATATAAGAGGGAATTATTATCCGGAAACAGACAGGGAGCTGGACCGCAATTTGCGGCCATTGACTTTTTCAGATTTTCAGGGACAGCGAAAAATTGTGGATAACCTGAAAATATTTGTCGAAGCTGCAAACATGAGAAAAGAAGCACTCGATCATGTTTTGCTTCACGGACCACCCGGACTGGGGAAAACCACTTTATCACATATCATCGCAAATGAATTGGGTGTCGGCATAAAAATCACATCCGGTCCGGTGCTCGACAAGCCGGGCGACCTGGCAGGATTACTCACAAATCTCGAAGAGCATGACGTATTGTTCATTGACGAAATACATCGTCTTTCTCCTATAGTGGAAGAGTATCTCTATTCAGCTATGGAGGATTTTAGAATAGATATTATGATTGACAAGGGACCCAGCGCCCGTTCCATTCAAATAGATTTGAATTCTTTTACCCTTATTGGAGCCACAACCCGTTCTGGGCTGCTCACTTCACCACTGAGAGCACGTTTCGGAATAAATTCTCTTCTGGAATATTATGATAACGATATTTTAAAAGGAATAGTTAAGCGCTCCGCTCAAATTCTGAATATTCAAATCAGTGATGATGCAGCGCAGGAAATTTCACTACGAAGCCGTGGAACTCCCCGTATTGTCAATTCTTTACTGCGCAGAGTGCGCGATTTTGCCCAGGTTAAAGGGGATGGAAATATTGATATTGAAATCACCAAAACAGCGTTGCAAGCCATGAATATCGATCAGTATGGTCTGGATGAAATGGATAACAGGATTTTACGCTGCATTATTGATAAATTTAAAGGGGGACCTGTGGGAATATCCACTATCGCCACAGCAGTTGGTGAAGAGAGCGGAACAATTGAAGAGGTTTATGAGCCTTTTTTAATTAAGGAAGGTTTTATTAAACGAACTCCACGCGGAAGAGAAGCAACCGAAAGGGCTTATAAACATTTAGGAAGAGTAAATTATGGAGATCAATCCTTAAAGTTATTTTGATTCAACCCACCTCACTTCAAACAAACGGGGCCAGTACTTTCCGGTGACAAAAATCCGGTTATTCTCCTGATCATACGCAATACCATTCATATAATCAACCTTATCTTCCGGTTTGGTGTACATGTTTAAAATGCCATCCAGGTTTATTTCCGATAGTACTTTTCCTGTCTCGGGGTCAATCTGAATAATCAGATTGGTGGTATAAACATTGGCATATATAGTTCCGTCGATATATTCCAATTCATTGATAAAGTTGATAATTCCTTCATTATTGGCTACCTGAATTTTTTTTATCTGGGAAAAATCCGAAGGATTTATCCATATTAATTCATGAGTTCCGTTAGTCATTATCAGGTTTTCTCCATCGTTTGTCAAGCCCCATCCCTCTTTTGAGCGATAAGTGAAACTGTCAATCACGGCAAAATCATTTAAATCATAAATAAAGCCTTTTTGACTGCGATAGGTTAATTGATAAATTCTGTTGTTTAAAATGGTTATTCCTTCACCAAAATACTTTTTATTGAGAGGTTGTTCTTTTATGGTTTTTCCGGTTTGCAAGTTCACCTGATACAATCCCGAAGAACCATATTCACCTGTTCCTTCATATATGCTGCCATTGTGATATTCAAGTCCCTGGGTAAAAAATTTTGGATTGTGAGGGAAATCATTGATAATGGTATAACCCAATTTTTTGGGTATTATATCTGAAACAACATTTAATGTAACTGTTTGGGAATTATCAACTTTATCGGTTTTTGTAGCAACAACCTGAAAACTATTTGTTCCCGTATGATTCAGTGAAATATCAGAAACTGTAAATTTAAGTTCAGAGCTCTGATGTATTAATTCTCCCTGATAAAATAATTTTATGTTGTCAATTTCACCATTACGGAGCTTTGTTTCAACACTTACAGAAACGGAAGTTCCATATATATAATTCTGAGCTTTTGGCGTAATAACGATGGAACTCACGGGTTTGCGTGAGCGTTTCGGCTTACTTGAACAGGAGAAGCAAAAAATAAATAAGCTGAAAATAATCACCAAAGGAAAAATATATCTCTTCATTCGCAGAGTTGTTAATTCAAAAAAATGTTTTCGGCATAAAATTATAAAATATATGAAGCATTGCAATTGATATATAGGAATGCAAATGAATACTATCTTTGTTTCAAAAAATTTCGATTTTGAATCCTTTTAAGAGATTAGCGGGCGATACAGTTATTTACGGAACGAGCAGCATCCTTGGACGAATTTTAAACTGGCTGCTGGTTCCTTATTATTCTTTTATTTTTGTTCCCGAAATTTACGGAGTGGTTGCCAACCTCTATTCCTATGTTGCTTTTTTTCTTGTTCTACTGCTTTATGGAATGGAAACTTCATTTTTCAGATATGCCTACAAGCATGAAAATTCTGAGCTGGTCTATTCCACTTCGCTCATTTCCATATTTTCCACTTCCGCTCTATTTGTTTTGCTGGCATTTGCCTTTAGCGGCGAAATTGCCTCTTTATTAAACTATCCCGAACATTCGGAATATATTGTGTGGCTGGCAATTATCTTAGGTATTGATGCTTTTACGGCAATTCCTTTTGCACGACTGAGACTCAACAACCGCCCCATAAAATTTGCGGTAATAAAAGTGATCGGAATAGTGTTCAACATCGGATTCAATATTTTTTTCCTGACAATTTGCCCAAAAATTTTAGAAAATAATCCTGAATCAATAATTCATTTGGTCTATTCACCTGAAATAGGGGTTGGTTATGTTTTCATTTCCAATTTATTTGCATCATTGATAACACTGATTTTGTTAATTCCAGAAATTTTAAGGGTTTCACTGAAATTTGAAAAAGAGCTGCTTTTACAAATGCTGAGCTATGGATTTCCGATTTTGATAGTGGGTCTGGCCGGCATGATTAATCAAAATATCGATAAGATTTTAATCCCCTTTCTCATTCCTGAAGAGCTGAATCCGATGCACCAGCTTGGCGTTTATGGTGCCAATTTCAAGCTTGCAGTTTTGATGAGCCTATTTATTCAGGCTTTCAGATATGCCTTTGAACCATTTTTCTTTGCCCGCGGAGACACAAAAGAGGACCCGCAAATTTATGCAACCATAATGAAGTATTTCGTCATTTTTGGGTTGCTGATTTTTTTAGGAATGATACTTT
>DASRQG010000414.1:0-2186 GCA_035645995.1 Mariniphaga sp.
TAGGATTGGTATATCAGTTAAAATCCGATGCCAGATTTTGTAGGGCAATTACAAATACGAAGTGTGAAAGTATTCTATATACCAATTCCCCGATTGATTATCGTGAAATGCATAATAAAAATGCCCGAATATCAAAAGAAAATATAAATACAGGCCATATTGTTGTTCGCAACCGACATTGTTTTGATAAGGATTTACAGGATTATAAAAATAATAAGATAGTATAATGAATTATGGAAAATATATTTCAATACTTCAGAAACTTTTAATACAGGTTGCCCGGTATGCCGGTTTTTCGTCTTATAATGGATTGTATAACGGCAAAATGGGAATCGCTATTTTACTTTATCATGGTTCCCGTTCTCTTGAACTTCCAGAACTGAATAGTGTGGCTGATTCACTCATTGATGATATCTTAGATAATGTGCAACAATCAGACTATGGTTTTAGGGAAGGTCTGTGTGGAATTGCCTGGGGATTTCATTACCTGAAGCTAAATGGATTTGTTGAATTAGAAAGCATTTTTTTTGATGATCTTGATGATCTTTTATATGAGAACAATGCTTTAGTGTTGAAAAGTGATTTATTGCACTATCCTTTGACAGGATTATACATCCAAACCCGTTTAACCAATACTCCTGATGATCCTTTTTTTAAAAAACAGGCCATGAATTACCTCAGCAACATGTTAACACTTCCTGATATATATAATGAAATTCCCTTTCAATTATTTCCCTTTCTGTATTGTATCTGGCAATGGAGATATGAGAAATTTTGTCCAGGTGATATAATTGAAGATGTATGCCGTAAATTTTCTTATTTGGATAAGTTACCTGTTTGGAATTACCAATTATCTGTGTTATCTAAGTTATACACAAATCTCTGTGGTAAAAGTTACATTTTTCCTCTTGAAAAACTTACCTTTTCTGATATTAATACTTTGTTTTTCTATAAATTGTTATATCAGGACATGATTTTGCCGCCCAGAAAATTAATATCGGATTCATTTGAACCAATACTGGCAGATAATAACCTTATCGAAGAATTACTATTGATTTGTAATCACCGGAATCAAGGTCTTACTCAATATATCGCCGGATTCACATGGTCTATGTTTCTATACTTGTTTTATTGTTTACCCGAAATAAGAAAAAAAAAATAGACGATCATGCCCAAATTTCCTCATTATCAGCAACTCGACTCCATGGACTGCGGCCCCACCTGCCTGCGTATGGTGGCTAAATATTACGGCAAAAGCTACAGCCTGCAATATTTGCGCAACCGCTCTTTCATTACTCGTGAAGGGGTTTCAATGCTGGGCATCAGTGAGGCGGCCGAAAACATTGGATTTCGCACAAAGGGTTTTCGTCTTACATGGGAGGAGTTGCGGGATGAGGTTCCCCTGCCCTGTATTGTACACTGGAAACAACGGCATTTTGTGGTGATGTATGCCATCAAAAAGGCGAAGTCTTTTTTTTCCTTCTCTTCCCCCTCCGGAAAAGGCAGAGAGGGGGTGGTCATTTATGTTGCTGACCCGGCTAAAGGTTTGTTAACCTACACCAAAGTCGAATTCCTGAACTGCTGGCTGAGTACAAAAACTGAAGGAGAAAAAGAAGGGGCTGCCCTGCTGCTGGAGCCTACACCTGCCTTTTACAAACAGGAGGATGAAGAAAAAGGAAAGCTAAAACTGGCATACCTGCTGGGGTACCTGCGTCCCTACCGGAAGTTCATCGTCCAACTGGGGCTTGGCATGCTTACCGGCAGCATCATCACAATGCTTTTCCCTTTCCTGACCCAGGCAGTGGTTGATTACGGTATTTCCAACAGCGACCTGGCATTTATTGCCATGGTGCTGGTGGCCCAGATGGTGCTTACCTTCGGGCAAACAGCCAACGGCCTTATCCGAAGCTGGATAATGCTGCACGTTACAACCCGCATCAGCATCTCGCTGATTACCGATTTCCTGATGAAGCTGATGAAACTGCCCATTGCCTTTTTCGATACCAAGATGATTGGCGATGTGATGCAGCGCATACAGGACCACAACCGGATACAGTCGTTCCTTACCCGGTCGCTTATTAATATTGTTTTTGCCGTATTGACACTTGTCATTTACACCTTTATTATGGCAACTTATCACATAGGGATACTGGGCATTTTTTTTATTGGTAGTCTTTTATATATCG
>DASRQG010000415.1:0-4314 GCA_035645995.1 Mariniphaga sp.
GAAGGTAAACCTTACAGGTGCAGTTCAAAATGTCACCAGTGAAGAAATCGTTAAACGAAATGCATCTAATATTTCAAATGCCTTACAAGGATTAATTCCCGGGGTGTCTATTGTGCAATCATCAGGCAGGCCGGGAGCCGATGGTGCCTCCATACGGATAAGGGGTACAGGTTCTTTAAACTCTTCATCGAATCCATTAATTTTGATTGATGGTGTTGAAGGGGATATTAATAATGTTGATCCGAATGCTGTTGAATCAATTTCCGTGCTCAAGGATGCTGCGTCTGCCTCCATATATGGTTCAAGGGCTTCAAATGGTGTTATACTTATCACAACAAAAAGGGCACAACAGGATGATTTACGCATCGCCTGAAGCGCGCGTGTTACGTGCTTATGCATATTACTATTTGATCGCATTTTTTGGTGATGTACCTTTTTATACTGAACCTGTTACATTGGAACAATACGAAGATGAACGCGTTGACAGGGTTATTATTCTTGATTTCGTTTTGGATGAGTTTGAAGAAGCAGCAGCAGACCTTCCATGGATGGCCTCTGAAAGGGGCAGAGTGGATAAGGCAGTTGCATATGGTTTAAAAGCCAGGGCAGCTTTATTGGGAGGAAGTCTGGATTTTGGTGGCAAGGGAGCTGAATATTTTAGAATTGCAGCTGATGCAGCACAGGAAGTAATTGGTCAAAGAACGTTGGCCACTAACTTTGATGACTTGTTCAATAAAACAGGACAGATGAAGGGGGACGTAAGAAATGAAATGCTTTTCGAATTAATGTTTTCAGAAAAAGGCTCAACAAAGTGGCATTGGGCAAATTTTGGCCGTGTATCAAGAAATTATGGCCAAACAGGCAAGCACCCGTCACAACTTATTGTTGATACTTATGAATGTATTGACGGACTCAGGATTGATGAATCACCATTATATGATCCTAAAAAACCATTTGAAAACAGAGATCCACGACTCCGGTCCACCATTTATATGCATGGTGATACTGTAGTTGGAAATACCAATGGGACAGAAGGTGGCCGTGTAAAATTCGTACTTGAGGGCTTTAATCCTACTACTATGTTTTATAATTATAATACTGAAACCTGGGAAAGTAGGAATAATGCCGATATCAACAGTGCTGCTGCATGGACCAGTTTTGTGAATGCCGGTGTAGGATATTTATGGAAGAAATGGACAAATGATACCATTGAAACAGTTACAAATAGTACCTATAATATTCCTCTCCTCAGGTATGCAGAAGTATTACTTAATTATGCAGAAGCAAAAATAGAGCTTGATGAGCTTGATGATTCTGTTTATGATGCAATTAATCAGGTAAGAAATCGTTCGGGAATGCCGGATGTTTCAGAAGACAGAAAAGGAAATCAGGCAATGATGAGACAATTAGTAAGGAGAGAAAAGAAAGTAGAATTTATTGATGAAGGGCTTCACCTGGTGGACATGAGAAGGTGGCGTACAGGAGATATTGAGAATTCAGAACCCAGTTATGGATATCCACTGGCAACAGAGTATGATAGTAATGGCAGAATAATAGCCGGTGGTTATCTCGATGTGACACCAGATATGATTCCTAATTTTAATAAATCAGAACGTCATGATTTGAATGATATTGCAAGTTATGAAGCTTATAAGGATAAAATCAAGGTAAGAGACAGAAACAGGTTCTGGGAAGATAAATTTTATCTTTTCCCAATACCGCAAACAGAAAGAGATAGAAATCCGAACCTTGAACAGAATCCCGGTTATTAGATATTTGATCGTGGTGGCAAGAGTTTTACTGCCTGCCAATGTTCTCAGAAAGAGGTAGGAAAGCCAAAGGAGGAGGTTTTTTAATTAATATCTCTTCCTTCTGCCTCTTTTATAAAATGGGGGATGGTAGAAAAATGGCTTTTAGAAAATAATGAAAATATTTTAAATAT
Organism: Mariniphaga sp.; assembly: GCA_035645995.1. Classification (GTDB taxonomy): domain Bacteria; phylum Bacteroidota; class Bacteroidia; order Bacteroidales; family Prolixibacteraceae; genus Mariniphaga. The sequence goes on from DASRQG010000415.1 coordinate 1,943, forward strand.
ATTTTCTGATTATATAGTATCATTGAAAATTGTTTCAAAAAAGGGCTAAATTAAAACATGAATCGAAGACATTTCTTTCACACTCTGGGTGCCGGAGCAATTACAGGTATACTTGCTTCCGAAGTTAATGCAGCAGCAAAGAATCAAAAATCATTAAAACCTATTGAAGGTTCCTGGTTTGAATTTCAGCATCACAGTTTAGCTGAAGGCAAGTATTGGAATAAAACGCTTGAGGGCTTTACCTGCGCACAATGGGATGCTAAAGTTAAAGAAATAGCCGATGCAGGATTAAGAGATTTAGTATTATTGGATGTAGCCATTTATGGTAAAAGTTTTTATCCTTCATCATTACTTCCAAAACATGATATGGGTTGTAACGATCCATTGGAAGCAATACTTTCAGCGGCTGATAAATACGATGTCAGATTCTTTGTGAGTAATGGATTCTTTGGAGAATGGACAAATCCTTCTTTTTTAATGAGGGATAAAGCGGTAAATACTTTAAGGCTGAAAGCAATGAATGAAGTTGCAGAAAAGTATGGCCACCATAAAAGTTTTTATGGATGGTATTATCCCAATGAAACAGGAATTAGTGGTTATTATGATGATTTCTTCATTGATTATGTGAATAATTCCTCAGCTGAAGCCGCCCGGTTAATGCCACATGCAAAAACATTAATAGCACCCTATGGCACTCGTAATATTAAAGCAGATGATAAGTATGTCAGGCAGATAGAATCACTTAACGTTGATTTTATAGCCTATCAGGATGAAATAGGTGTTGAAAAAACAGCAGTCGAAGAAAGTGCCGGTTTTTTTGAAAGTTTATTCAACTTGCATAAGAAGGCTGCAAAATCAAGATTATGGGCCGATGTTGAAGTATTTCGTTTTGAAGGTAAGGTATATCAAAGTGCATTACTTCCTGCACCTGCCGAACGTGTGATTAAACAGCTGGAGGCAGTATCGCCTTATGTGGAGAAGATACTTATATATCAATACATTGGAATGATTAATAATCCCGATACAAATGTTTTTGCCGGTCATCCCGATTCAACTGAATTATTTTCAGGATTGGCTGAAAGAAAATGTTTAAGAAAATAATTTTAAAGCATATAGCATGAAGAGAAGAAATTTTTTATCGGTAGTTACAGCCGGGAGCGGAGGAGTCATTTTGGCTGCTCCTACATTGGCAAATGCAAGTAAGAGCAAACCTGGTGCGAAGAATAATAAAGTGCATGAGATGGCTGCAGATGTTATTGTTGCAGGTGGTGGAATGGGAGGCTGTGCTACTGCAATTGCAGCATGCCGAAATGGTTTGAAGGTTATTATGACTGAAGAAACCGACTGGATTGGTGGTCAGGTTTCTCAACAGGGTGTTCCTCCGGATGAACACCATTGGATCGAATCTCATGGTGCCCCTGCATCTTATATGGAATATCGAAAAAGAGTACGGGAATATTACAAGCGTAATTATCCAATGACGGATGAAGCTTTACAACGGGAGAATTTAAATCCGGGCGATGGAAGTGTGTCCCGAATCTGTCATGAACCCCGTGTGGCAGTGGCTGTACTGGAAGAAATGTTACTTCCATTTATGAGTTCAGGACATCTTAAACTTTTACCGGATCATAAAGTTGAAGTTGCAGATGTTGAAGGTGACCGGGTAAAATCGGTTATTGCTACCGGATTAAAAACCGGTGATCAGGTTGTACTATCTGCTCCTTATTTTGTAGACGCAACCGAATGTGGAGATTTATTGCCACTTACCGGAACTGAATATATTACGGGAACTGAATCAAAAAAAGAAACGCGCGAGCTTCATGCTCCTGACATAGCGAACCCTAAAAACAATCAGGCATTTACAATGTGCTTTGCAATGGATTATCAACCCGGTGTAGATAATATAACCGATCCGCCGAAAGATTACAATTATTGGAAAAACTATGTCCCGAAAATGAATCCGCCATGGGCAGGGAAACTTTTAGAACTGAATTATTCAAATCCACGGGATTTAACTCCCAAGGATCTGGGATTTCATCCGGAAGGAGTGAAAACAGGGAATATGCTGAATCTATGGCTATATCGTAGAATTATTAATAAGAACAACTTCAAGCCGGGAACTTATGATGGTGATATTACCATAGTTAATTGGCCTCAGAATGATTATTTCCCGGGAAACATTATAGATGTCAGCCAAAAAGAGTTCAATAAACATATTGATGCAGCTAAACAGTTAAGTTTGTCATTGTTTTATTGGCTTCAAACGGAAGCTCCACGTCCCGATGGTGGGTTAGGATGGCCCGGTTTACGATTACGTAAAGATGTGATGGGTACTGCCGATGGTTTAGCAAAGTATCCCTATATCAGAGAGG
>DASRQG010000416.1:0-3941 GCA_035645995.1 Mariniphaga sp.
TAGGATCAAAATCCTGACGTATATCAACAGGAAGTTCAGTTGTAAGTCCTGCCGGTTTGGAATGCCCTAATAGCTGCATGAATTGGTTTATTGAATTTTCTGCACAAAAAGGAATTTCATTCTGATTAGCATTATTGATAAGTGTACGATTTCCTATATTTTCCCCTGTGAGTAAATCAATTCTATTGAATTCTTCTTCTACTTCATTAAATGCATGTGTCCATAGTTTACCTGGTGCTTCAATCTTCTTACCTGCATTTTGCTCACTGTCGAAAGCCGGAACATTAGAATATTCCACGACCAATGATCGTGGTGCAATCAGACTCGCTAGCTCAGCATCACCAAATTCAGTTAAGAGGCTCCATACATTCCGGTAGATTGGTTCCTCCCAGATTCTTTCCCGTGGTGCAAAATATCCACTTACAAGTGCTGCATCAATACGTGTATCAAGAGCCGCGGTATATAAAGCAAGTAGCCCACCTTCACCATAACCTGCAATACCGATATTTGTTTCTTCACCACCTTGTGATGTGAACCAATCAACCAGAGCCTGCAGTTTTTGAATCTCATACCCGGTAACTGTTCGTCCCATTTCATGTGATTGGGAATATATCCAGGACCGTGATGATCTGTCAGTTCCTCTCGACCATCTGTTAGTTCTGTCTACTATAACAGGAATCACAACATTAAAACCATTTTCTGCAAGGTGTAGGGCATATTGAGAACCTTTTACTTTATCTTTTAGAAGGCCCGCCAGTTCCTCAGGATGTTGATCTGCATCGGGAACTGCAATTGTATAACCTTTAGGGTTCCCTTTTACTTCCAGATACAAACCCTCTCCAAAAATTTTGCGTGGAACATCAATTTCAGGCCAGTCTTGAAGAGGTGGGCCAGGTATAATTTCTTTCAGAACAGGCCATTGAACTTCGTAGATAGTATAGCTTTCAGTTTCTGCAACTTTATTTAACTTCTCCATAGAGACATGCTCTCTTTCATCAATTGCCCCTAAAATAGTCCGGAACCTTTCACGATTTGGAGCAACTGAAGAATTATATGCTTCTGCAGAAGAAGTATCCCGATCCCAATATAATTTACGTCTGTTTTTTATTTCAGGTATTCGGTTTTCATAAAAAGTTCTGACACCATCAATAATGTCTTCCCATTGAACTTCCTTATCAAGTTTTTCTGTAAAGGAGATATTTTCTCCGGTATAATCTTCAGCATTATATTCAATTGGTTCCGGCAAAATGTTTAGTGCCAAGCCATTTGTTCTTAAATTTAATGGATATTTTAAATCCTGAAATCCTGTTTTCTGAGCAACTAAGAAAGGAGCAGGTTCATCGAAATCAGGAATGAAGTATTGGATTGAATCGATCACCTTTACATCAATTCCTTCAAGTTCAGTTAATGGTATCGTTAATGAAAAATATCCTTTTTCATCTGTTGTAGATGAAATGCCGGTGTTTTTAAATGATACCTTTGCCTCTTCAACCGGAATTCCGCTTAAACCATCCCTTACTACTCCATCAATTACAATTCCTGATTTTGAACATGCAGATATTAAGACAATTAGGAAAAAACTTAATATACAAATCAGAGAATTCTTCATCTTTCATTTAGTTTTATTAGTCGAATTGTATTTTCTAATCACTGAATTTAATATGCATGTTAAGCGTTTATTTACATTAATCTAACACCAGGGCCTCTGCCTATTCTGTGCTTTATTTACAGATTCTATGGTTTGAATTACATTACCAACAATTTGGAAGTCGAACATACCGACTTCAATAAAATCTGCGCCATTGTCAAAAGCCCATTGGAAACCATCTTCAGGAAGGATAGCTCCTCCGGCAAGCACTTTAAATCCGACAACAGGTTTACGTACTTTTTGAATAAACTCCACTGTTTCTTCCGGAAATAGACACCACATGTTATCATGGAATTTATTATGATCAGGACTTATGTTGGCACTCCACAGATAAGGTTCTCTGTTTTCTTTTGGATGTGCTGACCAATAATTATCATGATGCATCGTTTTATAATAAAAATCAGGGTCAGCTCCGGCTTCCACACATTTCAGCATAGCCTGTATAGTATGTGCTCCAAGTCCTGCCGGATAGCCTTGTTGTTTTATATAATCCAGACACTTTAAAACAGCATCCGTTTCGCCATCATGTACCCGTCTGTCACATGCTGCACCTTGTACAAATATGTATTCAACGCCTTTATCAATTGCCTTATCTACTACAGTATAAGGATCTTTTTTAGTTGGTGCTACATTTGTCCATGTTTGAAAATTTCCCCCATAAATCTTTTTGTATTGATCAAGCAGGGGAGTGGAAAAGAACAAGTTTATACCGGCTTTTTCTGCCAACATATAAGTTTCGATGATTTTCTGCTCTGTATTATAGGCCTTAAACAGCGAACTGGCATATTTCAAATCCCGGGCATGTGCATTACCCGATAAGTGGTTTGTTCCCATAATTAAACGACTGATGGGTTGTTTCCCTTTTGCCAGAACGCCCATAGGCATTTTGCCATCAATTTCACTTAGTGAGCGTTGATTTACTTTAATGGTGCTGCCGGTAAGGCCGTCAGGTGCAGAAATACCTTTATTGCATGCATAAGCCCATCCGAAACTTCCTAATAAGGGAAGAAATGCAATATGTTTAAGTGCTTCTCTGCGATTGCCTTTCATTTCAACAGGTTGAGCAGTTACTGTTTGTTTTTCTTTAAATAGTTTGAGTTTGGGAATTCTGATATTTATTGCTTTTGCCAGACTATAAAGTCCTATCTTCAATGTAGAAGGAAACAAAGCAAGTAGAAATAACGCAGCTATCTCAATAAGTGTTTTATTTACAAACAGGTAACTTCCTTCCTGTGGCATGCCAAATTGAAATTGCTGAAATGGAGGATATGCTATATAATAAAATGAAAGTAACAATATTCCTGAAAAAACTGCTGTTCTGGCAAATAGCCCCAGGAATAAACTTATACCTATCAGTGCCAGTCCCCACATATTTAATATGTTGACAAATTCCAATATTTGCGGGTCTGATGCCATCCTATGGAATAGACCTGATAATGCACCGCGTGTGTTAATCAGATAACTTTCAGCAGACCACGTTGGATCTGTAATCTTAACAATACCTTCATATAAAAAATGCCAGCCTATGGCGATTCTTAAGATTATAAGACCCCACTGCTGAAAATGGTTGAGTTGGAAATTGGTTTGTTTTTGCTTCATCTATATAATTTTAAACGCTTAATTCTGAGAATGCGATTCATATAATTTAATGGTTTGTTTAAGTTCACGTAAAAGTAATAATGATTTACATTCAAGCATTATTTCTTTAGTAGAATTCATTCAATTAAATCAAATTTTTTAAAAAATAAATCAAATAACCCATTGTTGACAATACTTTCAACAATGGGTTATCAGGAACTTTGTGAATCAGTTAATATTATGTTTATATTACCATCCCGGATTTTGACCCAAATTGGGATTTAAGGTTCTCTGGCTTTCCGGTATTGGCCATAAGTAATCTCGATCAAGTTTAAATTGATATCCGTTTGGAAAGACATTTTGGAATACATCCAGATATCCATCCGGTGTGGTTGGTAATCCGGGATCATGCTTAAACTGATCGGCCTTTGCTCCTGTTCCTCTTTCTCCGATTAGGTATTTCATAGCAGCCCATCTAAGCAGGTCATCCATTCTGAAATTCTCAGAAGCAAGCTCTATTAATCTCTCACGACGTATTTCATTTACGATAGGTGACAAATCAGGATATCTCCAATTAGGATCATGAGCAATGTTATCAAGTTGCAAGTGAGGCATGGCAACCCAATCTCTTAACAAGTTGATTGAAATATCCAGATCTTCCTGCGTTAAAGTCCCCAATTCCATTTTTGCCTCCGCATAATTCAATAAAACTTCA
>DASRQG010000417.1:0-8606 GCA_035645995.1 Mariniphaga sp.
GAAATAAAAATTGTAGAATAAAAATAGATAACCCCTTGTGCAAAAAATAAGGCGATAGTGAAGGAATATGACTCTTTAATTGTGTTCAGGGATAGAAGAAGCGTTTGTCCGGTTCAGAAAATAGAGTATAAATTCGCTCTATGGAATGCACAATCATTAGTGTGATTAGGTAATTTATAAATTTAATAATCCGGGCATGATGAATGCTGCTATCTCTCTTTTATATTGTTAATTAAGGTTGATTCACCTAAAGATTCAAAGATGAACAAAAATAAGACTTCTTTGTATTTATTTGACAGATTAATAAAAAAAATAAAACAAAAGTTAATTACAATGAAGTCAATAAGAAATTCTTTGGGAACCTTGATATTAATAGCTGTATTTGCATTCCAGTCTATGGCAGTCGGTTATGAAATAGATAAATCTAAAAGTACCATTAAATGGAATGGTAAAAAAGTAACAGGTGAACATTATGGTACTATAGGCATAAGCAATGGGCACCTTCAGGTTGAAAATAATAATTTGAAATCGGGTGTTGTAGAAATGGATATGAACTCCATTGTAGTTGAAGATCTTAAAAATGAATCATCGAATAAAAAATTGACAGGACACTTGAAGTCGGATGATTTCTTTTCAGTTGAAAATCACCCAAAAGCACGGCTTGAAATAAAAAATGCCGTAAAAAAAGCAGGTAATAATTACACCGTCACTGGCGATTTGACCATTAAAAATATTACCCACCCGGTTACTTTTGATGCAGTCATGAATACTGGAAATGAAAAATTAACTGCTAAAGGTAAGGTAGAGGTTGATCGTACATTATACGATATAAAATTTAGATCAGGAAAATTCTTTTCCGATTTAGGCGACAACCTGATTTATGATACTTTTACTCTTGAATTTGATGTAGTAGCGAATGAAGCAAAAGCAACATCTGAATTATAATCAGCATCATCAATGTCATAAAAACATATAGCCCCGGTAAATTTATCGGGGTTCTTTATTCCGGATTATTTCAATGTTCATCTGCTTAAGCCAAGTAAAACAGTGCTTGTTTCATTTAAGTCATAAATTCGAACAACCTCTGACCCCATTTTTACGTAGTACTTTTTGTACATTCATGTTATAATCAAAGATTACAAATATGATTAAATCAGTAAACCCGGCAACTGGAGAAGCACTTCATGAATATGAAATTCATTCTGAAAAAGGAGTTGAAAAAATAATTAATTCGGTGGATAAACGGTGGAAGCAATGGCGTACTACCACGTACTACCAAAGAAGTCAATTAATGCAAAACCTTTCGGGAATACTTCGTTCAAACAAGGAAAGACTTGCCAGAATAATGGCGCTTGAAATGGGTAAGGTATTAAGGGAAGGAGAGGCTGAAATAGAAAAATGTGCTTGGGTATGTGAGTATTATGCCGGTAATGCCGAAAGCTTTCTTGAAGATGATATTATAAAAAGTGATTTTACAAAATCATACGTGTGCTTTCAACCATTAGGGACCATACTTGCTATTATGCCATGGAACTTTCCTTTTTGGCAAGTATTTCGGTTTGCAGCACCTACCATTATGGGAGGAAACACTGCAGTATTAAAACATGCCAGTAATGTTCCTGGATGTGCCCTGGCAATAGAAGATTTATTCAGAGAAGCCGGATTTCCGGAGAATGTTTTTCGTATCCTCCTGATGGGCAGCGACCGAATGGAAAAGGTAATACGTCATCCTGCTATTCGGGCAGTTAGCCTCACAGGAAGCACGCCTGCAGGGAAAAGTGTTGCAGCTATAGCCGGCAGTGAACTGAAGAAGTGTGTCTTGGAGTTAGGCGGAAGTGATCCTTATATTATTTTGGAAGATGCAGATATTGAAATTGCAGCCAAAACTTGTGCTGCAGGCCGACTGGTTAATGCCGGACAGAGTTGTATCGGTGCCAAAAGATTTATTGTTGTCGATAAAGTGTATTCTGCATTTCTGGAACATTTTACTAATGAGATGAATGAAGCTACTTTTGGAGATCCATTAGACCCTGATATGACGATGGGTCCTTTAGCACGTGCCGATCTGCGTGATGACATTCATAAACAAGTTATTAAATCTGTAAGTAAAGGTGCTGAAGTAATTATTGGAGGTGAATGTCCTTCTCGTAAAGGTGCTTTTTATCCGCCTACAGTTCTTGAAAATGTTAAACCCGGAATGCCGGCGTATGATGAGGAACTTTTTGGGCCTGTTGCATCAGTAATTAAGGTTGAAAATGAAAAGGAAGCGGTTAGTGTTGCAAACAATTCTGTCTTTGGACTTGGAGCCGCAGTGTTTTCAAAAGATACCAAACGAGCTGAAAAAATAGCTGATGCTCAATTACAGGCAGGCTGTTGTTTTGTTAATGATTTTGTGAAATCAGATCCCAGACTTCCTTTTGGAGGAATAAAAGAAAGTGGTTATGGCAGGGAATTATCATACTATGGTATCCGTGAATTTATGAATATTAAAACTGTCGTTGTTAAATAATTAACTTATTGAATTTTAAAATTTATCCATAAGATACTGATCCAGTTATAAATCCGGATTTTTTTTAAAAGCATTTGTATAGAACAGCTGATTATCGCTTGCGAATAAAATAGTAAACAATAGCTGTAATGATACTAAAGAGAATGGCAAAGATGGTCCATAGGAGCTTAGCACCTGTGCTTAAACCTTTAGTTCCTATCCATACATCATATATTACCCAGATTGCACATATTAATGCAATAATCCCAATCAATGCTTCCATAATTATTTATGATTTTAATTATCAAAGTATTAAGTTACATTATTTTTCAATTTTAACAATCCTTTTTTGAAAAAAAATAATCCTTTCTTTTAACAATCTTATTCTATTGTTTTACCATCAACCCAGTTGATACCTTTCTTTAACACCAATAGAGTTTGTTCCTCTTTGCTGCCGGGCTCCGGCTCGTAATTATATTTCCATGTGGCACTTGCAGGAAGACTTACCAATATTGATTCAATATTTCCTCCTGATTCGAGGCCAAATTTAGTACCTCTGTCATGTACCAGATTAAACTCTACATATCTGCCACGCCTTAAATTCTGCCATTCTTTTTCCTGGCTCGAAAATGGCCTTCTACCGTGCTTTTTCATTAAGTTGCAATATATGACAGGATATTGCTTAGCGAGGCTTACAGTGAATTTAAATAGTGTTTCAAGGCTGTTTTCTTCGTTTGGTTTAAGCCGGTCAAAAAAAATTCCACCTATACCCCGCGTTTCATTCCGGTGTGGAAGATAAAAATATTCATCGGCCCTTTTCTTAAAGTCCGGATAAAAGGTGGAATTATACTGATCACAAATATCTTTTAGTGTCTGATGAAAATCTGCTGCATCTGTCGTATTAATATAGTGCGGCGTAAGATCAATTCCTCCCCCAAACCACGATGTCCCATTATCCAAAGCAAAATATCGTACGTTCATATGTATAATAGGCATCCAGGGGTTATGCGGATGAAGTATGGATGAAATACCAGTTGCTGAATATTGGCTGGCCTTTTCTCCTAATATTTTTTCCATTCCTGAAGAAAATTTTCCCTTAACATACGAAAAGTTTACAGCTCCTTTTTCAATAATAGCTCCATCACTAATGACAGAGGTTACTCCTGTTCCTAATTCTGATGTCCATTTATCGTTTCTAAACTTCCCTTTTTCATCTGCCTCTTCAAGTGTTTTGATGATTGCCTGCTGTAGCTTTTTATACTCGTTGGCAATAGTTTCAATATTTTTCATTTTATTCTGTGATCGTATTGATAAATTCTTTTCATTCTGCTGAAAAAATTGATTTACTTGTTATACTGAAACAATCTTTTATAATTGTCTTTTCCAGTTGGTAGTTTTTACCCATTCTACCAATAATCTTGCATTATCATAGGGAAGCCCGGGTATAAAACCATGTCCTAAATTGATGATCCAATTTGGATTTTGACTTCCAAATTCAATGTATTTATTAAGATACGAAGTAATAAAATCAGGTTGTGCATAAAGTATCCTGGGATCTATATTTCCCTGAAGGCCTATCTCTGAATGAATGATCTTCCGGGCTTCAAATATAGATGTTTGCCAGTCGATGCTTAGGAAGTCACAATGTTCAGGTGTTATTTTACCTAATCCTGTACCAATACCTTTTGGAAAATAAATAAACGGAATATTTTTATCCCGAACTGCAGTGCAAATTTTTGCAGTAGCCGGGAGGAAAAGTTCGTAGTATAACTCAAAGGGTATCAGGCCGGCATGGGTGTCAAATAATTGAAATACTTCCACCCCATGCCTTATCTGCTCTTTTGCATAATGAATTGATAAATCAGTGACCGCATCCACTAGTTTTTTGACAAGCTCAGGATGTTGGTAGATGAATTTGATTGCATCCGGAAAATCACCCTTGCGACCTAAACCTTGTAACATGAACAGTAATACCGTTAGCGGAGCTCCGCAAAACCCTATTAAAGGAATATTTGCCGGACGTTTTTTAATAATTTCGTCAATTACTTTATAGATATATTCCAGTTTAGAAGCATCCGGATGAAGTTGTTCCAATGGATTGATTCTTCCTGCAAGTGGTTGCTTAAAAACCGGTCCCTCATCAGTAAAATCCAGTCCCATACCCATTGCATAAGGAATAACAAGTATGTCGCTAAACAAAATGGCTGCATCTACATCTAAATCGTCAACCGGTAATAAAGTGACTTCTGCTGCTATTTCGGGATTTTGCATCATCTGCCAAAAGGTATAGTTTTCCTTTAACTTGTTATATGAAGGCAATATTCTGCCTGCCTGCCTCATAAACCAAACCGGCGGACGAGAAGTAATTTTGCCATTTAAGGTTTGCAGTAAAATCGAGTCCTTACTTGTCATTTTTTAATGGTGATATAAAGCGGCCATATAATTACTGACGCTTTTGTGTTTCTAAAATTATTTATCAACTGAATGGATAACAGGATGATTATTATAACAGATTCCTGAGTGCCAAATAAAAAACTTTTATTGTTTTTTCAATATCTTCTTTCGAATGAGCTGCAGAGATGAAACCAGCTTCAAATTGTGATGGTGCTATATAGATGCCCATTTCCAGTGCCTGATGAAAGAAGGTTCCAAAAAGTCCGGTGTCACATTTCATAACATCTGCATACGAATTTACCTGTTCGTTCGGAGTAAAAAATACCGTAAACATAGAACCTACACGATTTATAACTCCTTCCATTTTCAATTCTTTCAGATTATTTCTGATACCCTCTTCTAAAAGGGCTGAATGATCCTCAAGTTGTTGATAGAAAGATTTATTTTCCTGAAGCAATTGAAGGGTAGTTATGCCGGCAGCCATTGCCAGTGGATTGCCGGAAAGGGTTCCTGCCTGGTAAACCGGGCCTTTGGGAGCCAGCATATCCATAATCTCTTTTTTCCCGCCATAAGCACCTACAGGAAGTCCGCCCCCGATAATTTTTCCAAAAGTTGTAAGGTCCGGGGTAACCCCTAACAATTCCTGAGCTCCACCGGGAGCCAGCCTGAAGCCTGTCATTACTTCATCAAAAATGAGTATGGTTCCATTTTCATTACACAGTTTGCGAAGGCCTTCGATAAAATCCTTTTCCGGGATGATTACGCCCATATTACCGGTTATCGGTTCCAGAATTACTGCAGCTATTTTTCTTTTATGTTGTTCAAAAAGCTGCACTACAGATTCGAGGTCATTAAAATGTGCTGTTAAGGTATCACGGGCTGTACCTTCAGTGACACCCGGGGTATCAGGTGTCCCAAATGTTAATGCACCCGAACCGGCTTTAATCAAAAAACTGTCATTGTGCCCATGATAGCAACCTTCAAATTTAATAACCAGGCTCCGGTTTGTATATCCTCTTGCCAACCTAAGGGCACTCATTGTGGCTTCCGTACCTGAATTAACCATTCGTATTTTATCAATGGAGGGAACCATCCTTTTTATAATCTGTGCCATTTCTGTTTCGGCAATTGTAGGGGCCCCAAAACTTGCACCATTAGCTGCTGCTGTTTGTATGGCTTCAACAACTTTGGGATGTGCATGACCTAAAATCATAGGCCCCCACGACCCAACATAATCAATGTATGTATTGCCATCGATATCAGTTACTTTTGATCCTAAAGCTTTTTTAATAAAGGGTGGGTTGCCATTAACACTTCTAAAAGATCGTACAGGTGAGTTTACTCCACCCGGTATATGTTGCTGCGCTTCTTTAAAAGCAGCAATACTTCTATTTAAATTCATTGTTCTGTTATTTTTTATCTCTTCCCCTTATTATTTTAAAGGTATGCCTATTTTACAAATCTTGAATAATCTCCTGTGTATGGTAGGAAATAATTATATCGGCACCGGCACGTTTCAATCCGGTAAGTAGTTCGTGTACAATTCGTTTTTCATCAATCCAGCCATTTGCAGCAGCAGCTTTAACCATGGCAAATTCACCACTTACATTATAAGCTGCAACCGGCATGTTAAAAGTAGATTTAACCCGGTAAATAACATCCATATAATTTAAAGCAGGTTTTACCATTACAATATCGGCACCTTCTTCAATGTCAAGTTCTACTTCCCGTAATGCTTCGTCCCCATTGGCCGGATCCATTTGATATGTCTTACGGTCACCAAATTTTGGAGCACTCTCTGCAGCTTCACGAAAAGGGCCATAAAAAGCAGATGCATATTTTGCCGAATAAGCCATTATGGGCATGTTATAAAAACCTTTGTCATCAAGGGCCGACCTTATTGCTCCAATCCTGCCATCCATCATGTCACTGGGTGCCACCATATCCACACCGGCTTCAGCAAGTGAAATTGACTGTCTGGATAAGGTGCCAAGTGTCAAATCGTTGTTTACATCTCCATCTACTATAGTACCGCAATGGCCATGAGTGGTATACTCACAGTTGCAGATATCAGCTACCAGAAATAGCTCAGGCACCGATTGCTTTAAAGCTCTTACAGCCTGTTGTACAATACCATTATGTTGACAGGCAACCTCCCCGGTTTCGTCTTTTATTTTAGGAATTCCGAACAATAAAACCGACTGTACTCCCTTGTCATATAATTCCTTGCATTTTTCAACCAGTAAGTCAACCGATAATTGTGAATTTCCGGGCATCGATGAAATAGGATTATTTACTTTGGTGCCCGGACAAACAAACAGTGGCATCATTAAATCATTGCGGGTTAATATGGTTTCCCGTATCATGTTTCTTATAATCGGTGATTGCCGTAGCCGGCGTAATCGTGTAACTGGAAATGACATAATATGATTTTTTATTTTTTTGAAATATAATAATTAATTATCGATTCAACTAAGCCCTCAGTTGTGCTTCGTTGTGCTGTTACAATAGTTTCAAACCCATTTATGTGTGCTTCACGTTCTGTAATAGCTCCTATGCAGGCAGTCCTGATTTTTCGGGTATGCAGGTCGGGATTAATTTTAACAAAGTTACGGACTCCTGACGGACTTGTAAATATTATCAGATCATAATGATCTGATGCTATTTGTTTTATTATTTCCTGGTCCGTCTGTTTGGGAATTTCTGTTTTATATACATTTATCCTGATACAGGTCGCAATATCTTTAAGTTGATCCTGTATAACAGTTCTGGCAAGGTTGCCAAAAGGTAAAAGAATATTTGGTTTTGATTCTTCTTTAGAAATATGGTGCTTAAAGGATGGAGCGAATTCTTCAGCTGTAGATCCGGGATTTATAAATGAAGCCTTGTATCCATACTCCTGTAAAACCTGTTCGGTTTTGGAACCAATTACTGCAAATTGAATAGCTGGTTGCAAGTAATAACTTCCCGTTATCTCTTTAAATTTTTTGAAGAAATGATTAACGCCGTTGGCACTGGTAAATATAATCCATTGAAACTGCCCGGTTTTTTTTAAGTATCTGATGCCTTCTTCTGAAAGATTATTTGCCTTTATTTCAATCATTGGCAATTCAACAACCCGGGCCCCCATACCAGTGAGTATGTCAGTCAAATCTTCTGAAGCATCTTTTGGCCGTGTCGATATAAAAATCTTATCCCGGAGTACTGAAGTCATAGATTTCTGATTTCTTCCATTACCTGAGCTCCTCCTCTTTCTAATAGCTTATGTGCCAGTTTTATACCCACTTGTTGAGGTTCAGATATTGTACCATTTTCTGTTTCTAGTAAATAAGTAGTTCCATCTATAGATGCAACAAATCCGGTTAGAAAAATATGATCACCGATTGTTTTTGAAAAACAGCCTACCGGAACCTGACACCCTCCTTCAATAACCCTTAGAAAACTGCGTTCCGCTTCACCTGCTATCCAGGTATCAATATCATTTATTTCCTTCAGATATTGTTCTGTTTCATAATCATCAATCCTCGATTCAATAGCAATTATTCCCTGACTAACAGCCGGTACAATTATTTCCGGATTTATTATTTCAGTGATATAATCTGAAAGTTCCAGTCGCTGAAGGCCTGCAGCTGCCATTATTAAAGCATCACAATAACCTTCCTTCATTTTACGAATGCGAGTGTTTACATTTCCACGTATATCAATAATATTTAAATTCTTATTG
>DASRQG010000418.1:0-5384 GCA_035645995.1 Mariniphaga sp.
AGAGACACTGTTCTGTTTAGATTATTTTTTAGATTTTCCAGAAAGAATTAAGGTTTATAATGAATTTATTTCTAATAGTGGTATTAAAATTAACAATCAAGATATGGCAGAGGAATATGTCAAAACCCTTGTGAGTTTATCAAATCTGTATGTTATTAAGTCTTTTTCGAAAGGTGATGTTAGTAATAAATTATTTACTAATCGCAGTTGCTATCATATAAGAGCTTTAATTATTCGCAATGTTGCTATTGATCCAATCAATTTTGAGCTAGATGAAAAGGCATTTGACTTGAATATTAAAGTTGACAATAAAGGTAAAATGGCAATTGAGGAAAACAAATAGCCACCTCTCACAAAACCCATTTCCCGGATCTTTTTTATTTCTTGATAGCAAAGAGTTTGCATTGCACCAATGTTAGATACATATTTTTTCTCCGGGTATCTACAGGGATATTTTTGTAGATAGATACGCAACACTTAAACTGCAGCCGGGAAATTATGTTTTCAGGGATTTTAAACTGGAAGCAGATGCAAAGGTTGTTTTTGAAACAGATCCTGCAGAATTTACCGAAATCGATATTGACAGAGATATGCTAATATCAGACCGTGACACACTTCAATTTTCAGGATTTTCTTACGCTCCCGCAGTGAGGATATACACAAACGATCCGGATACGATACGTATTGGATGTGATGTGTCTATTGCAGGTATTATAACTGCTCCCCATGCCACAGTACAATTTTTTTCGCGGTCACAGTGTGATGGAGCAATTTACGCTCGTGAGGTGATAGTAGAACCTGAGACCGAAGTGTATAGCGTTTTGGTAAACATTAACGAAGATTCTGATACGAATGGAGTTTCAAACGGAATAGAAATCTATGGACCTTATCCTACGAACCCTTTGGATCCCAACGATTACATGGATTATGTTATTCCGTCAGTTACGGCTATTGATTATTCTGTTGAGAATAATATAAGTTTAGATTATAAGTTTTTTTACGGAGAACATTATCCTGAATCGGACAGTGTTCCATTTAAAATAGACGCGAATGTACTTAAAGGGATTATAGCGCCTCTGTTTCAGATGCGCAGTTTTCCGGAGGGTTTTACAGAATTACCGGATATTGCAGGTTACAGTCCGATAGGTTTATGCATGAATTTCGCTCAGGTACAGTTTGACACTGTTTCGGCCGGTGAATTAACGGTACCTCTTCCGTTTCCGGCAGGTGTATTTGTTGAAGGGGATATAAATGTGCTTGTAGTGAAAAAGGATGATACCCATGAGGTAGTTACACCGTCATCGATAAAAACCGGTTATGTGGAGGTGGTTGTTGATAGTGATGTAAAATCCATAATGCTGCTTAGGAAAACTAAAAATCTTAACAGGGCAGTTGCATATCTTGACGGCGGGATGATATATAGCAGAGGAAATCATGCCAGGGTGAGAACTGATATTGCTCTTACAGGGGCTGATTCATTGTCTTCCGGTACATTTACAGTATATTATACAGGTTATACAGGAACCGTTACAGTAGATACGTTTAAAACAGTGAGTCTCCGAAATATTGAAACAAACGGATCGTATGTACTTGGTACGGTGGATGAGATATCGATGCAGAATCCAATTATGGTTAAAAAGGTAAGACTCCAGATACCGTCAGATTCAATAGATTTAATACAGGATTCACTTACCTGGGCAGTAAACCAGGAAGAATGCCTGAAAATTACTATAAAAGAGGGATTGTCGGGTTTTAATTCGGTACCAGAACCTATAACAACAAGTTACATCAGTTCATTTTCTCTGGAATCTGTTTCAATCGGCGGAGACGGCAGGATATTTCAGACTTATGGAGACAGTGGGATAGAATACAGTTACGATTTTTACTTAAAAGATCACTTAGGTTCTACAAGAATGGTAATAAACAGCCAGGATCAGATAACAGAAGCTGTGGCTTATCAGGGATACGGGGCAATGGATCCTCTTGACAGTATTGCAAACGCACCGGAAATTCCTGCGAGGGAGAAGTTTACGGGGAAGGAGTTTGACCAGGAAGGGGAGGATAGTGCAAACGGGGTCGTAGGGATTCAGGCGTATCATTTTGGTGCGAGGGTTTATGATCCGGAAGTGGGTGTATGGTTAAGTGTAGATCCTGCGGAGCAAGACTTCTTTGTTTATGGATATTGTAATGGTAATCCCATTATCTTTGTTAACCCCAACGGCGAAAATTGGATAGGTGCTATCATTGGAGCAGCTATTGGCGGAACGATAGGAGGTATTGCTGCATACAACGCGAGTGACGGCCATGCAGGAGCTACAATGGCAGGTATTTTGGTAGGTGGCGTATGGGGTGGCGCTTTGGGCTCGATGGCTGGAAGTGGAATATCAGGAGCGGCAGGTGCAGGAGGGGCGGCAACAGCAGGATCGGCAGGTGCTGGAACAGGAATTGGAGCAGCTGGAGCTTCTCTTTTACGTGCCGGTACTGTTGCAAGTCAAATATTTTCAAATATAAGTGCACATAGATATTCTAATAATATGTTACAAGTTGCTGGTGATGGTGTTGTTCCTGCTACTAGGATGCCCGGTTGGGTAACAGAGCGGGGTACGCCTTCGCTGTTTGAAGTTGATTGGAGTAAAGAGGGTTATTATGGTCTCCCTTCACCATTACTAGCAAATGGCGGCAGGGGATACTTCATAGAAAAAATATTCGTATTGAAAACTCCTGATAGAATGAATCCACTAAACTTTTTAAGTGGTACGCCTGCTTCAAACCATTGGGAAGCGATTGCAGCAGTAACAGAATACCTTTCACAAGTACCAAGCATGATAACAGACGAAACTAAACGTTACCATGGTTCTATCGTATTGGAGCAATATTACCTTAATGGCAGAGCTACTAATTGGACGGTTAAAGAATATGGTAAAAAAGGTTTGTTATCACAAAGTGATGCGAAATGGTGGTCTGAAAGCTATTTTAGAAGAAAACAATACGGATTTTAAAATGAAAAAAATTTTTACAGCTATAATAATAGTAGCTTTAGCCATAATCCTAATTATTTTAGGTTTGTCGTTTATAGTGCCTATTGAAAAGAGTTCAGATAAGACTTCTTCTAATAGTATTAAACTACGTTTGCCGAACAATCTTTCTGTAGCTGACTTTTGCTATCTTGATGGGAGTTTTTATTTTATCTTTAATAATAGTTCAGAAATTTATAAGCTAATTGGTGATTCGATTACTTCACAATGGGGTGAATATGGTATTGGCAATTTAAAATTTCGTTCACTAAGAAGAATAAAGAATTATAATCAAAGATTGTTTGTAAGTGATTTAGAAAATCTTCAAGTGCAGAGCATAGATACTACGGGGAAATTTTTAGGAAGCTACCCCAAACGAAATCCTTCTGACTTTTTATTCTTGTCTGAAAATGAAAAAGATGTTTCGCTTCGAGACTTCTTTGTAAATGATAATTATTTCGTTATATGTTTTGGTGAGTATTATAAACAAAAGGTTAGCATATATCATAAAGGCAGCAAAGAAGTAATAACTTTACCTGTAGACTTTTCACTAATCAGTGCTATTGATTTCGATTCAAGAAACAATACTTTATTTATTGCTGATGCCTCTGCAAAAACAATTTATGCCTACAACCCAAAAGGGAAATTACTTAATTCTATAGGTATAAAAGGTAAAAAGGAGTATATGTTTAGTAGAATCGAGGACATTGATGCTTACAATGATAAATTGTATGTTTTGGATGTCTATGTAGATGGAGCAGCCAATAAAAAGGGATATGGTCTTATACATGTTTTTGATTCAAATTTAAGCCCACAAGGTGTGCTTGGTAAAAAAGATGCATTGTTTATTCCTAAAGCCATAGAATTTACGAATAATGATAAAGAAATTGCCGTAATCAACAGAAATGGTAATGAGCTTAAATTTGTTCGTAACACTGTAGAGTAGACAATATGAGCAGCAATAATCTATATACAATTTTTGAGACAGATGACCCAACCGACCCTTTTTTATCGATAATAAGAGATAAGTTACAGGAGTCTAATATTGATTATTTTGAAGATGGTAATGAGCCAAGAAGTAGACCTTCGGGAGCAGCCTACTTTGAAATAAAAATTAAAGTAGATGCGAATGCTGCTGAATCTGCGAATGAAATAGTAAGCAAAGCAAAATTTAATAAAGCAACTTTCGAGATACCGTCTTTTTGCCCTAAATGTGACAATAATAATATTATTGAAAGGCAAAGTTTTAGTTTTTTACCGTGGATGCCCAATAAAAAATTTAAATGTATGGATTGTGGACACGAATGGAAAAAAGATAATCTTTGATTTCCAATTCACTTTTCACCCTTCTACACTGTCACAAATGCTTTTTTAATTTTAAGAACGGTGCAAAGGGGAAGCTAATGATTTAGTTTCTAAAATTATCTAAGGATAAATTCTCAGATTAAATCCGGTAGTTTTCTCATTTTATTTCGGTTTAAAATCGATCAGATAAAAAAAGTGCCCTTACCAAACAGATAAGAGCACCTAAGGATATGATTAACAAGCACCGATAAATCATTCCCGAATATTCATACTGAGTATAAAGATTCGGATTGACGGAATTTGGAATTGAGAATCAAGACCAGATCATCATGTTCGCTGAACACACACGATCCACGCGGTAGTTTTTTGCAGATCTGAAACTCCTGTTTGGGGGCGTGTGGTAGCTGTGAATAGTTTTGGTTTTAGGAAAAACAGAAATCAATTGTCAACACCGGTTTAATATTTCCCACAATCACCGGTAAACTATTTCCCATTTTTCTTACCGGAGTGTAAAGACTCGGATTGCCGGTTCACCCAGAGTTATGTTGCTTGGCTACGCCTTGACTGACCGGCTTGTGGCACTGCTAACCAAATAATCAAATCTAAAAAGATCACATAGTTGTTTCAGAATGTATATTACTAATGTAAATTCATGTGTTATAACTGTTTTATCTCTGGAATCTGTTTCAATAAGTGGAAACGGCAGGATATTTCAGACTTATGGAGACAGTGGGGTAGAGTACAGTTATGATTTTTATCTGAAAGATCACCTGGGTTCTACGAGAATGGTAATAAACAGCCAGGATCAGATAACAGAAGCTGTGGCATATCAGGCATACGGGGCTATGATTCCTCTTGACAGTATTGCAAACGCACCGGAAATTCCTGCGAGGGAGAAGTTTACGGGGAAGGAGTTTGATCAGGAAGGGGAGGATAGTGCCAATGGAGTTGCAGGGATTCAGGCTTATCATTTTGGTGCGAGGGTTTATGATCCGGATGTGGGTGTGTGGTTAAGTGTAGATCCTGCGGAGCAATTCTGGAATCCATATTCATATTGTGGAGCCG
>DASRQG010000419.1:0-2131 GCA_035645995.1 Mariniphaga sp.
ATCATATGGAACTCGCATAAATTTTAATATTCCTCCTGGGTGTAAGTATTTACATGCTCGTTTCATAATGTTTTCAATAAAGAGTTAATAAATTCTTTAATGGTTGCAGTTGTTTTATTTTAATTTATATGTTGAAATGAAGGTACAATCACACATCGAAAACAATGAAAAAAGTCATCATTGAAAATAAAAAAGAAGGTAATAAATGGGCAGGATACAGGAGGGAAGACACTCAAAATAAAGTGTAAAAATAAACCTTCTTACACCTGAACAATTAATAATGAATTAATAAGATTCAGGTCAATACCTGCGATATCGGTTTTTTACAATATGCCAGATATAAAAAGAGATCAAAAGGAACAATATAATACCTCCGGTCAGCATATACCAGAATCGAACAGGATTCAACCCTTCTATAGGGTCGGGATTTCCAATCAACATCATTCCAGCCCAATATTGAGGAGAAAGAATGCGTCCTTCATTGTGCGAAAGATATTTAAGTTTAGCTTTCTTAAGGGCCATGTCTTTAGACATACCGCTTGATACCAATTCAAGAAAATAATCTGAAATCTCCATTCCAGCTTTTTCATCCTGGTTCCATAAACTTGTTAATCAACTTTCAGAACCAGCATATTGAAATGCATGTGCCAACGATATCATACCTTCGCCCGGCTGATAAGCAGGACTTCCTGTTTCGCAGGCAGTAAGCAGTGTCAGGTTGGAAGTCATATTGGTGTTGTAAATTTCATATGCATAGACTGAATTATCCTCATCGGATACATTTCCGTTTTTTGCAAAAATCAACCGGGAATAAGCAGGGCTTATATTGTTTGATTGAGCGTGAGTTCCAATCTGAATGATTTTATTTCCAGATGCCTTCTCTTTAAAGGTTGTGGCGGTTGATTCTTCATAAAAGTAGTATTTACCATGAAGTTCTTTGCTTATTTTCTGAACAAGATTAACAGTAAACGGTTGGGGTAATAACTGAAGATATGCTTTGTCGATGTCAAATGTATCGGCGACCATATTTATATAATCCTTCTTCATCTGGTCGGTGAACCCGGGTACAAAACCAGCATAACTTGACTGAATATCTATGGAACTGTAATTCTGAGCCAGCCATAAGCTGTAATGATAGGATAAGTTATATTTTGCAAGTAAACTATTCCGGGTAAAATCATTGAATTGTGTTATAGGCTCTGGAGTGAGCATTTCAAAACTCAGATTGAACAACTGGCCATCGGGAACAATCATCACAGCCGGATCGGTTAACAATGAATCAAATGGTTCCCATAACTGCTGGTAAAGTTCAAATGTAAGCTTCCCTATGCTTTGTGGATCATTCCATACTTCAGGAATTCTTTTTATCAAATCAGGATTAAAATTTAATTGATATACTTTTTTTGTATGTTTAGTTATAACGACTGCCAGTAAGCCGGAATCAACAAAAGCATACCTCACTGTTTGGGTTGATGGGTTATAATCCAATGAATCCGAACCATATCCTATATAGCGAAGCTTAAAATAATCTGGAAACACAATTTTTATGGAATCAAGAAAATCCTGCCATTGATTCATTGCATCCAGATAACCGGAAATTGACCCATCGTTATCAGCAAGGTTTTGCATGCTCATTTTTAAATGCTTTTCCCTATTTAATACTTCTGCCGGAAGATTGTAATTACTCACATTCGCGACCAGGTTTAATTGATTTCTTAATTTGATATAAAGTAAATCTTCCTGAAGCTCCAGAAGACCATCAATATAATCAATATCGCCGGTTGCATTGTACAGCTCGAGTTGAATCTTTTTAATAAACGCTGTCAGTTCCTGATAACGTACCAATAGCATTTGCTGGTCTTCGTGGGTGGTTAGTAATTCTTTTCTTTTATCTACAATTGAAACCACCTTTTGCAGAGTCTGATATATCTGCTTTAAAAATTCAACTGATTTATCAGCCTGAAGCTGATAAACAGATTTCTGCTGAAGTAAAACAGCCATGGGTTTATCAAACCAGGTCCGGAGAGCGTCGAATGCTGACTCTGTTTGATTTTGAATGGTATCCAGAAGGGCTATACCCACTTCGGCATACTGAAGCGATTTTTCATAGTCCTTCAGGTTATAATATACT
>DASRQG010000420.1:0-2177 GCA_035645995.1 Mariniphaga sp.
AAAACTCCCATTTCATTATTAAATAAAAATCTCCAGACCACACCAATAACAACTGGTGACAACATCATAGGTATAAACAGGGCTATCCGAAAAAATGTCTTTCCTTTTTTAATATTATTAACAACCAGGGCTAATCCCAGCCCAACAAACATTGATAAAGCAACTGAAGAAAAAGTAAAAATCAGTGTTTTAGAGATTGACTGTCTAATAACCGGATTTGTAAATAGCTTAATATAATTTTTCAAACCATTGAAATATGAACCGCTGGGATTAGTAAGTATATAGTTTTGAAAACTAAGATAAAATGTATATAACAGTGGAATTATTGAAACAACAAATACAAATATAACAGCCGGGCCAAGCATAAAGGCCATTATTCTATCCCCTTTATTTCCTGTGGTTTCTATTCTGTTCGTTTCCTTTCCTGGTTTCATATTATTCTCCTATTTTAACATTTTATTTAAGACAGCAGCATATATGTTGTATCCACATATGCTGCTGTCTTTATAAATATTATCGTGCTATATTAAGCACTTTTAACAATTATTGTTAAAGCAGATCCTCAATCTCTGCTTTACTGCTTAATAAAGCTTCTTCTACAGACTCTCTTCCAATAACTGCATTCTGAATATGCCCGGCTAAAACATCCATAATTGCAGTTGACTGATCCAGTTTTGGATAACTAAATGTATGTCCGGGAATACTCGAAATATCATTCATAACCTCAAAATGAGGGTACTCTTCAAGCAATTCTGCTAAAGTCAATAATAAGCTTCTTACCGGCACAGTAGCTCCGCGGGTTTCAACAACAAGTTCTTTCATCTGCGAAGGTTTCATCAAGTACTGAATAAACAGATAAGCAGCTTCGGGATTCTCGCAATTACTGGTAATACAGATCCCCCAGGTATTTGAAGTTGCAGTACTTATTTCAGCGGCCGGCATTTCTGCATATCCAACGTTTTCATATACATCTGATCGCTCGGGATTAATCACATTATCAATTTGAGAGCTGACCATAGGAGCCATAGCCGCTCTGCCCTGGGCAAAAATAGCTGCTGTTTCATCCCAATGGTTATTAATTGCACCATCAGTACTGTATTCTGCCAATTCAATGAGGAATTCAAGCGCTTCTCGGGCTTCTGCAGTATCAAGAGTACAGGTTGTTAAATCATCAGACATCAAAGTTCCTCCATTTTGATATAGAAGGTTCAAATATACATCCATAATCGAACTTCTCCCCAGACCCAGACTTATTCCCACCATTGATTCATCATGATTGGCTGCGGCAATTTCCAGCAACTCTGTCCAGGTTGCCGGAGGAGTATCCATTAAATCAGTCCGGTAATACAAAAACTGACTGTTAAACTTCCAGGGCATGGCCAGTAATTTATCATCAATAGTATTACCCTCAAGAAGTGAACTTGATACATCATCAATATCAAATTCTGAATCATATAAATCAGGGTCATTTATAAACTCTTTCTGATCAATAATCCAACCACCCTTATAAAATTCCGGTAACCAGTAATCTGTCGTTGCAAACATATCATAATTACCACCTGGAGATGAAGCATCCAGTACAAATTTATTATGCATCTCACTATAAGCAATTTGTTCAACATTTACCTTAATTCCTGTTTCTTCATAAAAATCCCTGGCCTTAGCATCCATCCAGTCAGCATCATACCCGGAATGTCTCAGAAAAGTCAGTTCTATACCCTCATATGGTTTTTCGGTTGCCTCAAGTGCTAATCCTCCCAGACCAAAAAACACCATAGATACTACCATGACTAATATTAAAACTTTCTTCATTATTGTTATTCCCTCCTTTGGATATTTTTAAAGACATTTACGCCAGGTTCCCTTAAATACACTCTCTTTTATTTACACCTCCCCTGAATTAAGTATAAATGATAAAAACACTATATTATTTATTTGCAATTAACTATTGCTAACTATCAAACCTAAAAATGCGGGCAGCATTTTCATAATATATTTTTTCTTTATCCTCTTTGGTAATATCAGCCCCTTCAATAATGTCAATCCCGGAAACAGTATCGCAAAATGGAATATTACTGCCAAATAGAATTTTTTCAACCCCGGAATCCCGGATAGCCCATTCAACAGGCGACATAAGTTGATGCATATTAGCTGTATCTAAAAACACATTATCCAGA
>DASRQG010000421.1:0-5025 GCA_035645995.1 Mariniphaga sp.
TTTAGCGTCATAAGCAATTGGTGTAGCAATAAAAATCGAAGAATAGGTACCTACAACAACACCTATCATTAGCGCGAATATAAATCCACGGATGGTAGCACCACCAAACAGGAAGATTGCAAACAATACAACAAAAGTTGATAGTGAAGTACTGAATGTTCTTCGTAACGTAGTATTTACTGCTTCGTTCATATTCTGTTCCAGCTTTCGTTTCGGATGTATTTTAAGGAATTCACGGATTCGGTCAAAAACAACCACTGTATCATTAATAGAGTAACCCAATACGGTTAGAATTGCTGCAATGAATGCCTGGTCGATATCAAGTGAAAATGGTAGTACATTATGCAGTAATGAGAAAATTCCCAGAACAATCAATGCATCATGGGCAATTGCTATAACTGCACCAAAACCATATTGCCAGTTGGTAAACCTGATCAAAATGTACAGGAAGATGATTAATAAGGCGAACGTAATTGCAATTGCTGAATCCTTTCGGATATCATCCGATATTGAAGGGCCAACTTTTTGGGAACTTAACTGATAATCACTGGTAAATTCTTCTAATGTTACATCATCTGCCAGCATATCAGCATCTTTAAGTCCTTGCATAAGCAGTTGTTCTACCTCATCATCAACCGTCTCACTGTCGTCTTCAATTTTGTAGGTCGTAGTGATTCTAATCTGGTTGTCACTTCCAAAAGTTTTTACTTCAGGCATTTCGCCAAAAACATTTGTAAGAGTTGATTGTACATCTGCAACCTGAACATCCTGGTCGAGACGAACTACATAAGTGCGGCCACCTCTGAAATCGATACCATAGCTTAACCCTCTTACAGCGAAGGAACCAATTGATAATATGATTAAGGCACCTGAAATGATGTAAGCTGCTTTTCTTTTTTGAATGAAATTGATTGATGTATGTTGCAACCAATCCTTTGTAAAGTTTGTGGTAAACAAGATATTCTTACTACGCTTTAGTTTCCATTCGAAAATTAAACGGGTAATAAATATTGCAGTAAACAATGAAGTTAATATACCGATGATAAGGGTTGTAGCAAAACCTTTAATTGGTCCTGAACCAAATACGTATAATACGATACCGGTTAACAGGGTAGTTACCTGCCCGTCAATAATTGCCGAATAAGCATTTTTATAACCATCCGATATGGCTAGTCTTATACCTTTACCAGCCCGTATTTCTTCTTGTACCCTTTCAAAAATCAGCACGTTCGCATCGACCGACATGCCGATGGTTAATACAATACCTGCTATACCGGGTAAAGTAAGTGTTGCTCCCAGTGAAGCCAGGATACCAATAATGAAAAACATGTTAACAATAAGAGCTACATTAGCTGCCAAGCCTGCATTTCGGCTATAAAAGAAAAGCATATATGCAAGTACCACCAAAAAGGCAATGAAGAAGGACATAAAGCCACTGTTAATAGCTTCCTGGCCTAAAGATGGCCCTACAACTTCTTCCTGAATGATACGTGCCGGTGCCGGCATCTTACCTGATTTAAGTATATTAGCAAGGTCGGCTGCTTCTTCTATGCTTTCAAGGCCTGTGATACTGGAGCGGCCACCTGAGATTTCATTTTGTACGGTGGGGAAGGAGCGTACATAATTGTCCAAAACAATAGCAATTGAACGGCCTATATTTTCTTTTGTAAGTCGTTGCCATGTTTTAGCACCTTCGTTATTCATTGACATTGATACTTCCGGATTTGAACCAAACTGGTCAAAACCCTGTCGTGCATCAGTAATTACATCTCCATCAAGAGGTGGGCGGCCATCTCGTGTACCGGCTCTAAGAGCTATAAGCCTGTAGTAGTTTCCTGCCTTATCAACTGAATTGGCTGTCCACCTGAACCTCATGTCGCGTGGGAAGATATTTCTTATCTGTTCCCTGTTCAAATATTCATTAACTTTAGCAGTATCTCTGGAATGTGAAATTCCAATTACAGGCCCCTGGAACAGTTGTCCGGCTTGATCTGTACTGGGATTTAATACTGCAAATAATGGAAATTCATTTCTGAAATCAGCCATTTCATCTAATCCTGCTTCTGTTGTATCACCTGCAGTACCGGATTCAATTTCCGACAATAGTGAACTTACTTCTTCAGGAGTAGTTGCCGAAGTTGT
This sequence comes from Mariniphaga sp., assembly GCA_035645995.1. Classification (GTDB taxonomy): domain Bacteria; phylum Bacteroidota; class Bacteroidia; order Bacteroidales; family Prolixibacteraceae; genus Mariniphaga. The sequence goes on from DASRQG010000421.1 coordinate 2,143, forward strand.
ATCGGCTTCCTGGGTATCTGTTTCATTTGTTTGTTCTTCTGTTCCAATAGGTGATTGAATGGCAAGAATTTCTTTGAGTCGTTCATTTGCCTGCATTAAATATGGATAAACCTCTTGATTCTCGTAGGTTTCCCAGAATTCAAGCATGGCTGTTCCCTGCAGCAGACTTCTAACCCGGCTTTGATCTTTTACACCGGGAAGTTCTACCAAAATACGGCCGCGGGTCTGTAATTGCTGAATGTTAGGCTGAGCAACTCCAAACCGGTCGATACGCGTCCTGATAATATTATAAGCATTATCAATGGCGGCATCAGTTTCTGTTCTGATAACATTAAGTACTTCCGAATTGGTTGAATTGATGTTAATACGGTCGCGTAATTCGAGTGTCAGAAATACTGAGGCTAATCGTGCATTTGGATCAATCTCTTCAAAAGCCTGCCCGAATAGTGTTACAAAATCTTCCTGGCTTCCCCGTTGCATTACTCTGGCACGTGCCAATGCTGCATTAAATGTCGAATCATTGCTGTAATTCGATAATGCTCTGATTAATTCGTCAACTGAAATTTCAAGAGTTACGTTCATCCCTCCTCTAAGGTCAAGACCAAGGTTTATCTCTTGCTCTTTGACCTCCCTAAAGGTGAATTTTTTCAACCCTAAGAAATTATATACCTCTTCACCTGAAATAGAATCTAAATAAGCAAATTCCTTGTCAGGATCACCCTGTGCATGCTGTGCAGCAGCTTTCTCTACCTGCTTTGCCTTAAATGTAAAGGATAACTGGTATAGACATACTGCAGCAAGCAGGATGGCAAATGTTAATATTGCACCTTTGTTTTGCATTTGAATTTTGTTTTAAAAAAAATGTTGCTGTAATAATTTTATATAAACACGAAAGTATAATGACTATTTCATTATATGATTTAAGAGATAGCTACATTGAGCCTGCAGCTTAAGAAATTAATGGTTCATCATCCGGATAGGAAAAATAACTTTGTTTGAATAAAAGGTTATGACAGGTAAGATACAAAGGTTTCCTGTGTACTTCCTTCTTTGTTTTTAAAGCTTGTATGTTAATGAGATGATGATAAAACTGAACTAGCTTTGAATGAGTCTGTGTAAAGAATTTACTGCCGGTTGGATTTTGAACAGGAGACTTAACATTTAGAGAAAAGTTCTGGGAAATAAGATATACAACTTTGTGTTCTTTATTTTCAGCTTCACCTTCCGAATTTAGTTCTGTTAATGATACCGGATGTTTTTCAAAATAAAAATCAAGCAATATGGCTGTCCCTGTTAATGCTATCATTAGCACCAACTGCAAAATCAGCTTGTTTGATATTTTAATTCTGAATCTCATTATTTATAATATAGGCGGCGCAAATATACCTAATTAGTTCAGGTTTACAATGCTTTGATGGTTAAATTTAGTTGCTCTTATTTAATCATGATAGTCTCTGTTTTTAAATGTTTGATTAAGGTTTTTTATTTGAAATTGATTTTAACAAAACCAGAATAACTCATAATAGCATAACATGAACTTTTTATGATATTTCGACTTCTGTCTTAATGGATCTTTTGATCAGACCAGGTTGAAATGCAATTAAGCTGTTTCAGTCAATTGATTTTAATCTGAGAGTTCTGGATTTATAATCAACTATAGCATTGCTTTTTAATAAAAAATCGCTTCCCAATAAACCACAGATGTTTAGGTTGGCAGCATTTGAATAGAACTTGTTAATATGGGATAAGTCAAGTAAAGCGACCTTAAGATATTTAACCTGAAGTTTATTTAATTTGAAAGGTTTTAATTCTGCAATTGTGGTTTGTATTGGTTTTTCACCAATGCCTGCTGTATGTATCTGATCATAAGTTTCTCCTTCTGAGTTAAACAGGTGTTTCAGGTTCAAATCAAATACTGTCTTAGAAGCTCCCGTGTCGATTATCCAATAATGTATTTCATTGTCAGGAAAGCGTGCAGGGGCTATAAGATGGAAATTATTATCTTCCAGTTCAACAAGTTGTAAGGCAACCTTATATTTCATGGTTTAAATTAAATGAAAAAACGGCTTCATCCCCGGGGGAAGCCGTTTTTATTTATTCAAATATAACTAACTCCTTCAGCTTAAAGACATCTGAATGGTTGTTATTGTCAATTAAAGAATGTTCATATTGTCGAGAACATCCATAACGCTTTTTACTGCTTTAGCAGAATCATTGAGCAATTGTTTTTCATCTTCATTCAAAGCAACCTCAATAATTTGTTCCACACCGTTTTTACCTAATTTAACAGGTGATCCCACAAACATATCGTTTAACCCATACTCACCATCCAGCTTAACACAGCAGGGAAAGATTCTTTTTTGATCCATTACAATAGCTTCTACCATTTGTGCAGCAGCAGTTCCTGGTGCATACCATGCTGATGTTCCCATCAGGTTAACCAGTTCGCCACCACCTTTTTTAGTACGGTCAACTATTGCGTCCAGTGTTTTTGCATCAATCAGTTCGGTAACCGGGATACCGGCAACTGTAGTGTAACGTGGAAGGGGTACCATTGTATCTCCATGGCCTCCCATCAGTAATGCCTGAATATCGAGCGGAGAAATATCCAGTGCCTCTGCAAGAAAAGCTCTGTAACGTGCAGTATCTAGAATCCCTGCCATACCCATTACTTCGTTTTTGGGTTTTTTAGCAGTTACAAAAGCTGCATAAGTCATTACATCCAAAGGATTGGAAACAATGATAATTTTTGCATTTGGTGAGTATTTTACAACATTCTCGGTAACACTTTTAACTATACCGGCATTAATTGAAATGAGATCATCACGACTCATACCTGGTTTGCGCGGAACTCCTGAAGTTATTACTACTACTTCCGAATCA
>DASRQG010000422.1:0-3264 GCA_035645995.1 Mariniphaga sp.
AGAGTAATAGAAAATAGTCAATTTACCAATTGATTTTTGAACTGTTTTAAGGTATGTTCTTGTCCATACCTTGTCCAGATCCGGAGGGTATTGGACTGGACTTGGACTGGACAATGTATGGATTTGGTATTAAAACAGGATCTAAATTTCAACCCGATTATACCTTAAGTTATGCAGGGATTGAAATTGAACCGTACCATGTATTAAAAGTATTTTCAGAATCAAATCCACGGCCTTCTAATGCTGTATTATCACACGATAATGTTATATGGCCCTAAACAGTGGAGTTGTTTGAATGCTGCTTTATTGTGAACGATTATAATGAGCTTGATTTTTTATTTATTTCATTAAAAATTGTTTCTATTAATTGTCGCTCATTTTGTAAGAATTCTGCCTGAATTGCGTCAAGGGATTTACCTTCGGAGGCCATAGTTTTAACTTTTTGCTGCTTCTTTTTCATTTGTTCAATATGTTTTTCAACGTCCTCTCTCTGCTTCATTTCAGCGTGTCCGGTGCAGAAGTTAACTGCATCAATTGTTTCCAGCATTAACTCTGTCGTCTTTACATGCTCAAATGAATTTCCGCCTTTATAAGAATGAATTAGTTGAGGACGTTCAAAAAATACCTGATCGCCAATGAAAGCTGTTTGTTCTTCAGGGAAATAAACAACTATATCACCTGTAGTATGGCCTATTCCAAAGTAGTGAAGTTCCACTACTTTTTCACCAAGATGAAGTTTCATTCTATCAGTAAATGTTATTTGGGGCAAAAACTTTTGAAGTTTGTCGTCATTCCATTTTGAAGGAGTACCATCTCTACCCGGATGGAAAAATTCATTTCTGCAATTTTCATGAGCTAAAATTACAATATCATCGGGCATAAATTCATTTCCATTCACATGATCACCATCGCTATGGGTATTTATAAGATACCTAACCGGTTTATTGGTAAATCCTTCCACAGCAGTTAGAATTGCCTCAACAGAAGGCTTATCCATTTTTGCATCAATCAACAATACTTCATTCTCTCCAATATACATTCCTGAATTGGCTCCTTTTCCTCCAACCAGTTGATACAGGTTTTCAGAGATTTTCTCAACGGTGAGCGGTGGGACATCTTGTTCCTGACCAGTGGAGAAAAATGGTAATAAGGTTGATAGCAAAAAAATTGTTAAAGCATTTCTCATGGGGCACATTTTTATAGTTTACCAAAAAGTTACAAAAAAAATGGATTAATTATATCATGCTTGTACCTTTGTTCGTAGAATTTTATAAGAAAAATACAAATTATGGAAAACGACTGGAAAAAACGATTGGGTACAGTATATTCTACCAATCCGGATTTTAATTATGATACAGATCGCGAACCTGATAGTGAAACTTTACCTCCCCGTCAGCAAAAATTAATTGTGAGTCTGGATAAGCGAAACCGTCATGGTAAAAGTGTTACTTTAATTTCAGGTTTTATCGGAAAAGATGAGGACTTAAAAGATTTAGGAAAGAAACTAAAGTCGAAATGTGGAGTGGGAGGCAGTGTTAAAGATGGTGAAATTTTAATCCAGGGAGATTTTAGAAGTAGAGTTGTTGAAATCTTACAGCAGGACGGTTATAAAGTTAAACGATCAGGAGGATAAGTTGACGGGTAATTTTTATTCAATCAGGATACCACAGGATATAACTATCAAATTTTTTTAATTAGATTTGAACGTTTATTCATCTAAACCTGCATAATGAAGATTGCAACTATTTCGAAAAAGCTGGATGCTCTTTATGAGTTCGACCGCGAGCCTGTAAGTAAAAATTCATTACAAGGCATAGGAAATTTTCTAGGAAGTTTTGCCGGTGAACATGTAGCCGGGACTGAATTTGTTATCGGAATGCTGTTTGTAGCTCATGGTGTTTCAGTTGTCGACATGTTTTTAGGAGCATTAATTGGTAACATACTTGCTGTATTAAGCTGGGCATTTATAACCACACCTATAGCAGTAAAAGTGCGTTTATCACTTTATTGGCAATTAAAAAAGATATGCGGCCCGGTACTAGTGTTTTTGTACAACATTGTCAACGCCCTCATGTTTTGTTTTTTGGCAGGTGCCATGGTTGCAGTATCTGCAACGGCGGTAGGAATCCCTTTCAATGTAAAGATGCCCTCGTTAAGTGATATGTATCCAACTAGTATTGGATGGGTTGTTACAGTATTTGCCGTAGGTGCCGTCATTACCACATTTGCCATTCTGGGATTTGAAAAGCTGGCACGATTTTCAAAAGTAGCAGCACCTTGGATGTTTTTCATATTTCTCGCTGCAGCTATCGCTTCCTTTGGAACCTTAGGTATAAATACCGATTTAAGTAATTTTTGGGAAGTAGCCGGAGAAAAGATTTGGACAGGAACAGCTCTACCTGGTCAATCACAGTTTACAATTTGGCATGTTATCTTTTTTACGTGGTTTGCAAATGCCGCTATGCATCTAGGAATGAGTGACCTTTCAATCTTCAGATATGCTAAGAAGTGGCAATATGGTTTTTCGTCGGCTGTTGGTATGTTTTTAGGTCATTATATAGCCTGGATATCATCAGGTGTTTTATATGCTGCAGCTTTATATGCCGGGTTAAACAGTGATGCGCCTGGAGAGGTGGCGTATTTTGCAATAGGAATTGCAGGTGCATTATGTGTGATCGTTGCAGGTTGGACAACAGCTAATCCAACACTATACAGGGCAGGATTAGCACTTCAGGTGGCATCTCCGGGGTGGAGCAGGTGGAAAGTTACCCTTTTGGCAGGTCTTGTTACCACAGTAGCAGCGCTTTTCCCGGCATTGGTAATGAAACTGTTGGATTTTGTGGCACTTTATGGGCTTGTTTTAATTCCTATGGGAGGTGTAATTTTTGCTGACTTTTACCTTATGAAAAAATTTGGGTTACAAGATTATTATGCTGAAAGAAAAAATATTAACTTTAACTGGGCAGCCGGATTAACCTGGTTCATTTTATTGGCAGCTGCTTTAATTATGAACCAGGTTGTAGGCATAGAACTTTACTTTTTACCATTACCGGCCTGGATTTTAGCTGTAGTTTTATTTGTTCTGTTAAGTAAAGTATATCAGAAAAAAGTTGTTGCATGATTATATATTTTAGCATGAATTATTAAATAAGTTGTAACACAATCATGCTTTTTTCCAAATGATCAGTTTTAATAATTATATATTTAAAAAATGAGCATGATCGAGGAATATAAAAGAAAAATGAAAATACGTTATGCGAGTTC
>DASRQG010000423.1:0-3691 GCA_035645995.1 Mariniphaga sp.
CGATGTTTCCTACCGTCACCTGTTAGTCATTAAAGGAGGAAATAAAGAACTTGAATGCACTCCGCCACATGATGTGCCAGGTACTCCATATAAAAAAGTATTGGTTAAAGCAGGGGATTCAAAGGCAAAAGAGACTGCTGAGCTTCTTAACAACCTGATCGAAAAATCGCAGGAGATATTGGCTGATCATCCTGTAAATCGTAAACGAAGAGAAAATGGTAAAGCAATAGCTAATAGTATCTGGCCCTGGTCGCCCGGCTATAAACCTCAGATGCCCACTCTTAATGATATGTTTGAAATTAATAAATCTGCAGTAATATCTGCAGTGGATTTAATTCAGGGAATAGGAGTTTATGCAGGAATGGAGGTAATTTATGTTGAAGGTGCTACCGGATTATACAATACAAATTATGAAGGTAAAGCACAGGCTGCTATGAAAGCACTGGAACATAATGATTTTGTTTACCTGCATATTGAGGCTAGTGATGAAGCCGGTCATGAAGGTGATGTGGAATTGAAGACAAAGACTATCGAATATCTTGACAACAGAGTTGTAAAATATATTTTAGAGGAAACAAAAAAGATGAATGAGCCGGTAGCAATTGCCATTCTTCCTGACCATCCAACACCGTGTGCACTTAAAACGCATACACATGACCCGGTGCCATTTGTTATATATAAACCGGGTGTTGAGCCGGACCGGGTAACCAGGTATGATGAGTTTAGTGTTGAAGATGGTAGCTTTGGATTACTAAAAGGCGATGAATTCATGCGTACATTTTTAAAATCCTGAGACAAGTCTTTAATCAGGAAAAGTGCTCATGATATTCATAATAAAATTTTAAATGGTTTTAGGTTTGAATCCTACTTTAATCAGAAAGTGTGGTTGTATGTATGATGGATTCGAATTAGGTGTTAAAAAAATGTTTCATAAATGAAATACTACAGTACAAGAAAAAGTACCCCATTTGTCTCGCTGAAGGAAGCTGTTATTAAAGGACTTGCACCAGATAATGGATTATATATGCCTGAACGGATAGAGAAGTTTGATAGTACGTTTATTGCACATATACATCAATTATCGTTTCAGGAGATAGCATTGGAAGTAGCCAAAAAGTTTTTTGGGGAGGATATAGATATTGAAAGTCTACAGCATATAGTATATGATACCTTGCAGTTTGATTGTCCTGTTGTAAAGGTAAAAGAAAATGTATACTCACTCGAGTTATTTCATGGGCCTACCCTTGCTTTTAAGGATGTAGGTGCCAGATTTATGGCCAGACTTCTTCAATATTTTCTTTCGGGTAATGAACAACAGGTACATGTATTGGTAGCCACTTCGGGTGATACCGGAAGTGCTGTAGCAAATGGTTTCCTGGGCGTTGAAGGTATTCATGTTCATGTATTATACCCCAAAGGCAAGGTAAGTGAAATACAGGAATCTCAGTTCACAACATTAGGAAAAAATGTAACTGCACTTGAGGTAGAAGGTAATTTTGATGATTGTCAGCATTTGGTAAAGACAGCTTTTTTGGATGAGGAACTGAACCGGAAACTTTTACTTACCTCGGCAAATTCGATAAACATTGCCCGTTTTTTACCACAGGCTTTTTATTATTTTAATGCTTATGCGCGTTTGAAAGAGCTTGGTGAATTAAATGAAAAGGAATTGGTTGTTTCGGTACCGAGTGGTAATTTTGGAAACCTTACAGCAGGACTTTTTGCCTTTGAAATGGGTTTACCTGTTGCCCGGTTTTTTGCTGCCAATAATGAAAATGATGTTGTTTACAGATATCTGTTAAATGGCAAATATCAGCCGGAAGCAACAGTTGAAACCATTGCTAATGCTATGGATGTTGGTGCTCCCAGCAATTTTGATCGTATACTTGATCTCTACGATCATTCACACGAAAGAATTAGTAAGATCATTAAGGGATACAGATATTCTGATGACCAGATCAGGAGGGCCATTCAGGATGTTTTTAAAACCCATGGATATGTATGCGATCCACATGGTGCATGTGGTTATTTAGCTTTGGAAGAAGGGATGGAAAATGGACAAACGGGGATATTTCTTGAAACAGCACATCCTGCTAAATTTAAGAATATTGTGGATCAGGCGTTAGGAAATCATAAAGTGGCTATACCTGAAAAGCTAATGCACTTCATAAAAGGGAATAAACAAAGTGTTCCAATGACTGCGAATTATAGCAAATTTAAAGATTATCTACTGGAATTTCCAGGCTGAAAAAATGAACTTTTTAAATAAAAAGATGTTTGATCTAACTATAAGCCAAAATATTTCGTAAAGTAATATTAAAGTTTGTTCAGTTGAATATTTTTAAGTTTATTTAAGCCAGTGTAATACCAAGTTTATGAGACAACTAAAAATTACCAAGCAGGTCACTAATCGCGATACTCTGTCTCTTGATAAGTATTTGCACGAAATTGGTAAAGTTGAGTTATTATCTGCAGATAAGGAGGTTGAATTAGCTAAAAGAATTAAAAAAGGAGACAGAGAAGCCTTAGAGTCCCTTATTAAAGCAAATCTCCGGTTTGTCGTTTCTGTATCGAAGCAGTATCAAAACCAGGGATTAAGTTTACCTGATTTAATTAATGAAGGTAATTTAGGATTAATAAAAGCTGCTGAACGTTTTGATGAAACGCGAGGTTTTAAATTCATCTCTTATGCTGTGTGGTGGATCCGACAATCTATTTTGCAGGCACTTGCTGAACAGTCGCGCATAGTCAGATTACCATTGAATAAAATCGGTTCTATTAACAAGATTAACAAAACTTTTAACAAATTAGAACAAGAGTACCAAAGGGATCCTACCATTGATGAGGTAGCTGATATTCTGGAATCGAGGGCCGAACTCATAGAGGATGCCATGAATTTTTCAAATGGCCATGTTTCGATGGATGCACCATTGCGTGATGAGGAGGTTAACAGCATGTATGATGTAATGTTAAACGAAGATTCACCCAGCCCTGATTCAGGTTTGTTGGATCATTCGCTGAGAAAAGAAATAGAACGTTCACTATCGACACTTGGAGGAAGAGAAGCCGATATTTTGCGTTACTACTTTGGATTGAACGGAGTTCCTGCTCATACTCTTGAGGAAATAGGTGATGAGTTTGGATTAACAAGGGAAAGAGTGCGTCAGATTAAAGAGAAAGCTATTAAGAAATTAAGAAATCAATATCGCAACCGGTTATTAAAAGCCTATCTTGGGCAATAAAACCAAATTATGAAACCAAAAATTGCACCTTCAGTATTATCCGCCAACTTTAATAATCTGGGGGAAGACATTCGTATGCTTAATGAAAGCGAGGCTACTTACATTCATTGTGATGTTATGGATGGTGTATTTGTCCCCAATATTTCCTTTGGGCTGCCCATTGTTGAACATATCAAGTCAATCGCTGAGAAGCCATTAGACGTTCATTTGATGATTGTGAACCCTGATAATTTTATTGATGCATTTGCTAAAGCCGGTGCTTCTTTTTTAACAGTTCATTATGAAACCTGCATGCACCTTCATCGTACGGTTAACTCCATAAAAGAACATGGTATGAAGGCAAGTGTATGTTTGAATCCTCATACTCCGGTTTCAGTTTTGAGCGAAATTATAACGGAGCTTGATATGGTTCTACTCATGTCAGTTAATCCCGGCTTTGGTGGTCAGAA
>DASRQG010000424.1:0-3373 GCA_035645995.1 Mariniphaga sp.
TAAACTCAAAGTAAATTCAATTCAAATTCAATTCAAATTCAATTTTGATCGAAGTTGTATCGAATATGCATCGAAGATACTAAGAGGATAACCGGAGGATATCAGGGCTAAATATTGATCCGGGGATGGGTGACGAAAAGATTAGAAGGAAACCTTACAGCGAATCCCACTGGTAGTAAATTTCAGATCTTGTGAGCTTAATCCGCTAAGGGGTATATTTATATATGGTTCAACATGAAAATTGATTCCTGAAGAAATCTCCTGTTCTATTCCTATCAGCAGGTTTAGCCGTCCGGCTAGATTAAAAGTTTTAAAAGGGGATTCATTCCCTGTAAGAATTGATTCACGGGTGATAAGTTCATATTCTATTGATTCCTGTCCATTCTCTTCTCTTACTACTTCAATTAATTCCTGGGAGGTTGTTCTATTCTGGTAACTCTCGTCAAGAAAGGCCAGTGATGATATACCTCCTGTTATATACCATGCTCTTGATGGATTGGTTAAAAATTTCCAGGTAATGTTGAGTGGAACATCTAGTATAACAAGATCAGAATTTGTTTCCCGGCTAATTCCCATGTAGTCATTATTAGGTTTTTGACTATTCACATATTGATGTTCAATTTGTATACCGGTATTGAAATACAGTTCTTGTGAAAGCTTGAAATCGATACTCATTCCACCTGCAAATGCAAAATTGGTATTGAAAGATGTAGAATTAAATCCCGGAGAAAAGTACAACCCCCATCTTAATAAATCTTTTGAGCCTTCTTGTTGTATCTCATAATTAATCGCACCATATTCCGGCTGCCGGGAAAGGAATTGGATTTGCTCGTGCGACTCCGGCCTATCCTGTTTTTCTTGTGTTGGTGGAGTATGAACATTTTCATTTGTTATTTCACTGATATAGGTATTTATCTCTTTATTCTCTTCTGCTTTCCGAGTGTGGGAAACCATGTCATTTTCATTATTTGTAATGTTTGTAGCCGGGAGATCCTTAACACCTGTTATTAAATTCTCATCGTGTAAATCAGAGAAAGAAGGAGGTATTTGAGGTTCAGAATCATTTGGTGACGTGGTTTCGGAATAATTGGGTTGAAGTGTTATCCTTGTAAAGTTTTCAGAAGGTTCAGACTCGGGATGAGCAATGCTGAAAACTAACCACAGAGCTATCAGGCAGGCTGCAATGCCCGACGTCAGTTTTAAAAAAACGATTTTACGTTTTCTATTCCGATAATGGTTAAAATTCTCCCATGCGCCGGCTAAATATACTTCTTCCTGCGATTCCAGTGCAATCCGGATCCGTTCTTTAATGATATCATCCTTGTTTGAATCGTTCATCATAGGTATTAAAATAAATCCGATACAGCTCGCGTAATTTCTTCTTTGCACGTGTTAAATAAACCCTCGATGAACTGACGGGTATATGTAATCTTTCACCAATCTCTTCGTGATTATATCCTTCTATCTCATACAGGACAAAAATTATCTTTTGTATTTCTGAAAGTTTATTTAAAAGAGCCAATACATCATCGGCCGAGATTTTGCTTATAACATCTACAGTTTCATCTGCTATGCACAGAGATAAAGAATCTTTATGATAATAATGCTTGTGCTCTTTGCGGAAACGATCAATTGCAGTATTGATAATAATTTTTCGCAGCCAGCTTTTAAATGTATTAGAAAAGTTGAAATTCGAAATATCAGAAAAAACTTTCATGAAGCTATCATTCACAACTTCTATAGCACCATCGTGTTGTTTGGTATAAATCATTGCTACATTTAAGGCATAACCAAAAAATCGTTTATATAACATCTCTTGCGATTTTTTATTTTTCCGGCAGCAATCCTGAATAAGTTTTTTCAGTTCTTCATTACGGTCAGTCTCCACATCAGGCTGTATTTCTCTTCAGTATGATGGTATAACTCCTCAATAGGTTGGCTATAGCATAGCACATAGTACTTAATTTTTTGAATCAGCATTTGCAGATACCGGAATATCAGCATTTTGTGTGTCCGGCTTTTTTGAAGCATTTGAAACTATAACTATAGCTTCTTCAAGTTGAGGATCGTTCCCTTTAAAGATTAGTTCTTCCAGATCGACCACTAAAACCATGCTTTCAAATTCACCTGAATCTTTACATCCATCAGTGATTCTGTTTATAAAAATTCGGGTCTGTGGCGGGTATGATTCCATAATATTTCCATCCCAAATTACTTCAAACTCATTTACGGTACATTGATTTGAAATTAAAACTGTTATTTCAATACTGTTACCAGTTCGCTCTACCTTTTCTATTTCAAAATCTGATAAACCATCTTCCAGACGTTTTCTTTGTACCTCTTGATATGTATCCGCATTTTTGAGAAAAGTATAATTGTCTTTTTCAACAGAATACGGATTCTTATCAATTAATCCGGTTTCGTCTTTTGAGCAAGAAAATACTAACATTGATATAACTGCCAGAATTACGAATACAGATAACTTTTTCATCTTTTTTATTTTTTGATTTTAATTTCAAAAACCAATACGCAGAGAAAGGATGAAACGCTACAATACGGAACAATATGAATTAATATTTTTAATCCGATTGGTAATCTTTCTGGAAATTGTATATAAAAAGGTTTTAAGGGAAGTCGAAATATACATTCACACTCCTTATTTTTGCTCAATTGTGATTTTCAGCTATTCAAAATTAATGAATGGTATGAAAAGTTAATTTTCACTCTTCCTCAAATATAGATTAGTAAAGTGCTTGTATATAAATCTTCAAATTGAAGAATTGGTGTAGACAAGTGATTAATGTAATAATCCCTGGATGATGTATCTGTAAAAAGCACAAAAAAAACCGACAGAAAATTCATCCTGCCGGTATTCCAATCACTCGTCCTTTTCTCTCAAAAATATTGTATTAAGCTGATTTTCGTTCAAGGAACATTTCCATATCCTCATCAACTGTCGTAATGCCGGCTATTCCAAATTTTTCAACTAGAACATTAACAACATTGGGAGACAGGAATGCAGGCAATGTTGGCCCGAGATGAATATTTTTCACGCCCAGAAACAGGAGGGCCAATAAGACAATCACTGCTTTCTGCTCGTACCAGGCAATATTATAAGATATCGGAAGCTCATTGATGTCATTCAATTCAAAAATCTCTTTCAGTTTGAGTGCAATAACGGCCAATGAATAAGAGTCATTACATTGTCCGGCATCAATCACCCGGGGAATACCACCAATATCTCCGAGGGGTAATTTATTGTAACGATACTTGGCACAACCTGCAGTAAGGATAACTGTATCATTTGGCAGTTGTTGAGCAAACTGCGTGTAATAATCACGACTTTTCATACGTCCGTCACAGCCGGCCATTA
>DASRQG010000425.1:0-2755 GCA_035645995.1 Mariniphaga sp.
TTTAATATTTGTTTTATTACTTTGTAGTTGTTAATTTACGCACATCTGTAGATTGAATACTTACCTGATACCATCCAACAACAAACAAGGGTTGGAAGATAATCGTTAATAAAAGAAAATATGCTACAGCAGTGTAATACAATAAACAGATTGCATTGATTTGAAGAAAAATAATTTTTGATGAAGGCTAAAGGATTATCAAACAAACCTGCCATCGATAAATAATTGGATAAATCATTAATAACTAAAATATGTACGGGCAATTAAAACAAGACCTGGTTCAAGGCATTAAGCAATTAAAGGAGCAGGGTTTATATAAAAAGGAACGAATAATAACGTCGGCACAAGATTCCGAAATACGAATTACTACCGGAGAAACCGTATTGAATTTTTGTGCCAATAATTATCTTGGTCTTGCAAATCACCCTGAAGTAATAAAAGCAGCACAAGATGCGATGAATTATTGGGGGTATGGCTTATCATCAGTCCGTTTTATATGTGGCACTCAATCGATTCATAAAGAGCTGGAACAAAAAGTTTCGGAATTTCTTGGCACTGAAGATACTATTTTATATTGTGCATGCTTTGATGCCAATGGTGGTCTGTTTGAACCACTCTTTGAAAAAAATGCAGCAATCATTTCTGACGAATTAAATCATGCATCAATTATTGATGGTGTAAGATTGAGTAAAGCCGGACGCTACAAATACAAGCATTCAAACATGAAGGATCTGGAACGTTGCCTGAAAGAAGCCTCAGAAGCAAAATACCGGATTATTGTTACTGACGGAGTATTTTCAATGGATGGAGATATGGCTAAATTACCGAAAATTGTTGAGTTGGCAGAAACATATGATGCCCTAGTAATGGTAGATGACTCACATGCGACAGGATACATTGGTAAAAATGGACGGGGCACTGCCGAACACTTTGGGTTATTGGGTCAGATTGATATCATTACAACTACTTTTGGCAAGGCGTTGGGTGGAGGCAACGGAGGTTGTACTTCGGGACGAAAAGAAATTATAAAAATGCTACGTCAGCGTTCACGTCCCTACCTTTTTTCTAACACTTTAGCCCCAGCCACTGTAGGTGCAACCATGAAAGTTCTTGAAATGCTTTCTGCTTCAGGTAACTTGCCTGCCCGAACGATGAAAAATGCCAAGTACTTCAGAAACAAAATGAAAAAGGCCGGATTCGACCTGGTAAGAGGTAATACTGCAATAGTTCCTGTAATGGTATATGATGAACCTCTGGCTTTGAAATTTGCTGACGAACTGTTAAAGGAAGGGATTTATGTTATCGGTTTCTGCTATCCGGTAGTTCCACGTGGAAAAGCAAGAATACGCGTACAACTGTCAGCTGCACATACAATAGAAGAAATTGATACAGCAGTTGAGGCCTTTATTAAAGTTGGAACAGAATTGAATCTCATATAATACTGCCATCAGGTAGGCTAACAATATTTTCACATTGATGGAAAAAGATTGGGCTTGAAATTATTCAGGCTCATCTTTATTTACTGACCAGAGATCAATACTTAATTTTAAACAAACTCCCATAAATAATTATATAAAAAGAATTAAAAACAGATCGGCAGTTTTGCAGCTAGAGAGATTTGTGAATCACCGACATCTCTGCATCCTCTTTATATTTTTTGGCTAATTTAATAAATTTACGTTGTGTATGAGCAGAAATCTCCAAAGCAATTGACCCAAATTTATGTATTACCTCAAGCTTTCCAATCAGAATCCTGTTATTTCTAAAATTTAAATCCGGCTCATACATAGGGGTTAGATTGTTGTTTAGCAAATTAGAAATTTTTGTAAACCTGATTGAAAAATATCCTGAGGAATTTTGAAAAAGAAGCAGTTTTTTCCCACTATGATATCCAACCTGAACTGCATCAGGTAATGTTTCTTTAACTTCCATTTTTCCTGCTTGTTGGGGCAATTCAATAACGAGTTTGTAAATACCTTTATCAAGATGGGCAAATGTAACTTTTCCTGATTCACCTGTTTTTTGAAAAGCTATCCTTTCCTGATCTGCAATTGCCTCAAGAATTACCTGTGCACTGGCAACATGATTACTTCGCGGGATTCCGAAAGTAAGTAATCCAATAATACTTCTATTTTTACTCATGCTTTGTATAATTTGGGTGTATGAATATTAGTGATTTTTTTTCTGCTTTCAAAATAAATTTAGACGAAAATTATTATTTGTAGTGGTGGGATGAATCTCCTACAATGAATTATCAACTCTTAGTGTGATTTCTTTGTCCTGCCCGATTAGAACCTAAGCTTTTGTTTTTAAACGGTTACATGTTTTTAAGAGTTATACAGGATATGATTTCCAACTCATTAAATTCATCTATCTTTGTCGAAAATTTTACTTTCATGAAGGAAAAGCTTTTTGGGAAGACACTTAATGAGATACAAAAAATAACTGATGAATTTGGATTACCAAAATTCTCAGCAAAACAAATAACGCATTGGCTGTACAAGAAACAGGTAATTTCTATAGAAGCGATGACTAACCTCTCAGTTGATACCCGTAATTCGTTAGCTGAAAAATTTGAAGTCGGCCGCGTTGATTCTATTAAGGTACAGGAAAGTATTGATGGCACAAAAAAGTATCTTTTCCCTACATTGGGAAATAAATTTATAGAAACTGCCATGATCCCTGAAGGAGATCGGATAACAGTATGTGTGAGCTCACAAGTAGGTTGTAAAATGGGATGTCTTTTCTGCTTTAC
>DASRQG010000426.1:0-6207 GCA_035645995.1 Mariniphaga sp.
CGGCCTTTTTCCCATCGTTTGTTCCCCGAAAGTATAAACTCCTGCGGCAATTCCAGTATTTTATTCCTGAAATGACTCAAATTTACATCCAAAACCCAATTTAAATTTTGACTTTCTATCAATGAACCGGTCACCTCAAAATCGATCCCTTTGTTTGATAACCGTGCAACATTGGCATCAACGGTCGTAAAACCGGTGGATGGAGGTAATGGTTTATTAAATAATAAATCCCTGTTTTGCCGAAAATAAAAGTCTAAGTTTATTCCAACTCTTTCGTTTACAACCATCTCAGCTCCTACATTAAAAGATTGTAGTGACTCCCATGTCAATTCCGGTGTAGCAATGCGACTGGCTAGAGATCCCGGGAAATTAAGATTATTCATATCAGTTCGATATAACCCCTGATATCCATAATAGGAACCAATTTTATCATTCCCCTGCTCTCCATAACTTGTTTTGATTTTCAATGAACTAAGCCATTGAATATCATCCAACACAGCTTCTTCCGTAAGAAGCCATGCAGCACCTAAACCCCAAAAACTCCCCCACCTTCCGGCAGTTGCAAACCTGGAATTACCATCGGCTCGTAAATTAAAACTTAGAAAATATTTCCTGCTAAACGAATAATCCACTTTACCAAAATAACTCTCCAACCGGTAATTATCTTCAAACGAACCTGAACCTTGGGCAATAGCTGCTGCATCCAGTTCAACCTGACCAGGAAATTTAAATCCTGACCGCGAAGCCGAAAGAGCGTTTAATTGATAGCTGTAATTCTCGTGTGCAGCTATAAGTTCAAATGAATGATTGTTAATATCCTTGTTAAATAGTAACATCTGATTGGCAGTATAGGAGAAAATTCGATCCGTCGATCTGTTTGTCTGTCCTTTGATATCAATACCGGTACCATACAACATATTCAGATGGTTTATCCTGTTGATTCCATTATAATCTGCACTTAAAGATGATTTAAATCTGAATCCCCCTCCTAATTTTACATCTATAAAAGAACGCAGGGTAAAAACGTCACTCCTGTATAGCCTTTCATCGTGTTCTATGGTTCCTAAAACATTTAAATTGGGGGCATAAGGCCTTTCCCGGCCATAAGCGTTTCCATAGTCATAAATATTTTCTCCTGATTCTGTTTGCTGCAACACACCATTCGGATCATATAAATAAACCGGATAAATTGGAGCTATGAATTCAGAGGACCTGAATGGATTCATTAGTGATGCGCCATCGGATTCAGGATAATTTTGTTCCGATAGTGATCCTGACAAGTTAACTCCGGCGGTTATTCTTTTATTCAAATTAGAAGTCAGATTGGCTCTTACAGCGTACCTGTTAAATGATGAAGCTTTAATGATTCCTTCTTCGTTAAGCAAACTCCCTGATATATAATAAGCACTTTTATCACTTTCACCACTTGCAGACCCTGTTACCTCTCTACGCTTTCCCGTACCGATTAACTCATTCCTCCAGGTGTCGGCCCATAATCGACGGGCATTAGGATTAAGTGAACCATCAGAACCAATCAATTCATGATCAGGAACGTCATAGCCATTATAACCACCCAAAAAAGAAACTAACTGTTCCCCGGCTCTTGCCCCTGCTTCTTCCCGGGTAATACCCTGATTCTCTATAGCATTACGAAGCGCCTCCCATTGTAGTTCATAATATTGACTGGCACTTACTTTATTATAATCAGCTACTGCTCTATTTACAATGCCGTAACTTGCCTGCAGGAGAATACCTTCTGTAGCTCTACTGCCTTTTTTTGTGGTAACAATTACAACACCGTTTGCTGCACGAGATCCGTATAAGGCTGTAGCCGGAGCATCTTTTAATATTGAAATTGACTGAATATCAGCCAGGGGTAAAGCATGTAAACTACCATCGTAAGGAAATCCATCAAGGACTATCAGAGGATTTGCATCTCCAAAGGTATTTAACCCTCTAATCCTTATGGCTTCTCCCCCACCAGGCTGGCCATTTCTTCCGGCTGTATATAAACCAGAGGATAATCCCTGAAGAACTTTTGTAAAGTCTGAAGCATGATACCGATCCAGAGCTTTTGATGAAACAGCACTTATCGCACCGGTAAATTCCTGCTTTACAGAAGTTCCATAAGCAGTGACAACAACCTCATTTAATCCAATAATATCCGGTTCAAGAACAACATCATTTTCCGGTTTCGAAAGAACCAGTTCGAAGGTTTTTCTTCCTAAAAAGGAAAATATCAATGTACTATTTGGACTTGGCACATCCAGTTCATAGTAACCGGAGTTATTGGTAATAGTACCAACAGAGGTGTCTTTTACTTTAACGGTTACTCCACCCAGGGGAACACCTTGTTCGGCCGCAGCAACATTACCGTATACATGTAGACTTTGTCCGCTAACGGTGAAACACAACAACAAACTCCCGCACAGGCAGGTCAGCAGAAATAATTTCATAATATTGGTCTTCGTTCAGCACTCTCATAAAAATACGTGGACTAATATAATGAAAATACGATAATTAATGTGATACCAGATACTAAAGAGATATATGATTTATTTACCATACCCACACCTAAAACAAGAAAGGATGTCAATGACATCCTTTCCTTATTCATAAACTTATATTTAGAAAACTATGGTAATGCAGTATCCCATCCATCATTCTGTGCTAAACCTGATGCATTTACTTCCTGAGAAGGAAGCGGGTATACAAATTGTGACGCATCCCAATTTGTAATCGGGAAATTTCCGCCTACACGTGACATAATTTCACCAGTACGTCTTAAATCGAACCAACGATGTCCTTCCTGGAATAATTCCCTGCGGCGTTCTACAGAAATAAAATTTAATAAATCTGCTTGCTCAACAGGAAGATCATTTTTCTCAAGGTCCGGATTACGACTGGCAACTTCCCATAAATAATCAATTGCATCTTCTTCTTCCCCTAATTGGGCTTGTGCCTCTGCAACTATTAAATACATTTCAGGAAGCCTAAAAACAGGAATATTGCTCGTAGCAGCAGAAGAAGGCAAACCCATATACTTTAAACCTCTTGCAGTTTCACCTTCCCCTTCAAATAACTGTAACCTCATATCATTTTCTTCAAATAAACTTACCAAGCCTGAGGTAGCTTTACCATCATAAGAACCATAAAGTGTATTTAAAGCATTCGCAGATAAGTTATCGTTTGCTAATTTTGAAATTGTAAATATATCTTCACTGGTTGGCGACACTGATGTCCACATTCCATAATAATCATCAGCTGATTTTACTAGTGAACCACCAGATTTCTCAATAGCAGATAATGCTGCTGTTCTTGCACCAGCCCAATCTTTCATATATAATTTAACGCGAGCTTCCAATGCATCCAATGCAGCTTCATCAAAAAGAAAAGCATTCCTTGGAACATCTGAAATATTTGCACGAGCTGATTGAATATCAGCTAAAATTTGATTGTAAGTCTCACCAACAGTAGATCTTGAAACTTCTTCAAAAGCAACGATAGGTTCGTCTCCAACAACTACGATTCCGGGAGTAGAAGCGTTTTCCTGACTATAAGGTAAACCAAAGATGTTAACCAGAGCAAAATGAGATAATGCTTTCAGGCCATATGCCTGTGAAATAGCCTGTTTAATTGAAGCCTCATCATTCTGAGTTAAATCCCCTTCTAAAAGAAGCTTGCCACTTGAAATAAGTCTGGCAGAACGATCAATCGTTTTGTACCCCATATCCCAAATATCAAGAAGATCAGGACTATCCACATTAATCAAATACTTATATATCTGATCAAAATGACCTGAGGTTCCAACCATATACATATTGTCGGCAGCAATATCACCTAATGCTACAACATTCCGGCCATAGAATTGATATCTTCCTAATGTATAATAAACACCATTCAAAGCATTTTCAACATCTTTTGCAGTATTAAATGCTGTTTCATCATTTACAGAATCACTTGGCTCGTAGGTAAGAAAGTCTTCACATGAAGACAGCGCTATTACCAAAGCCATCATTGATATTATTAAATTTATTCTTTTCATAATACTTTTCATAATTTATATGCTAACTCTTAGAAGCTGATATTTACCCCAAACAAGAATTTCCTTGCAATAGGATATTGCCACCAAATTATACCATCTCTCGATGTTTCAGGATCAAGGCCACGGAAATCATTTCCTAATGCCCACGAAAATACATTATCACCTGTTACATATAATCTAACATTAGATACATTAATAGGGTTAACTAAAGATGCAGGAAGTGTATATCCTAACTGTAAGCTTTTTAGTTTAACATATGATCCATCCATTAAGAAACGTGATGAATGCGATGTAACTGCACCATAATATGGTGCTGGAACATCAGTTACATCACCTGGTTCTCTCCACATGTTATCATAAACATATTTAGTAGTATTTCCAAATGGATTATTAATATTTTCATCATACCGGGCAGCACTATTATATATTTTACCTCCAAAAGAATATTTGAACTGGAATGCAAAATCAAAATTATAAAATCTTAGATTACTACCTATTCCACCATAAATTTTCGGATCAGCTTCACCCAAATAACGTTTTGCAGCGGAATTGTAATTAGTTGTAGTTTCATCGCCTTCTTCTTCTAAATACCACATTTGATCACCAGTTTCAGGATCAACACCAGCATACTCTTTCATTTTGAATGTATAGTAAGGACGACCTACTTCTCTGATAGTAGTAGTTCCCTCGATAGGCAGATCTGTACTCAATTTTACAATTTCATTCTTGTTATGAGTTGCATTAACATTTATGTTCCAATTGAAATTCCTGTTATTAATAGCATTTATGATCAAATTTGCTTCAAAACCGGAATTTTTCATTTCACCAATGTTCTGCATGATGGATTCAAAACCGGTGGTACGAGAAAGAGGAACATTAAACAACATATCAACTGTTCTATCAATATAATAGTCGATGTCTAATGATGCTATATTGAAAAGCCCAATTTCAGAGCCAACGTTAAATTTATTAGTTTGCTCCCACTTCAATTCAGGATTAGCAATTTGAGTTGGAATCATTCCAGGATTATTACTGTAATTATATCCAAAACCATATAGGCCAAGTGCCTGATACCAGCCTACATCTTGATTACCTGAAGTACCACAACTGGCACGTATTGTCAAATTATTCAACCAGCTATTAGTTGACTCCATAAAAGGCTCATTTATAACACGGTATTTCGCACCAACTGACCAAAATGGAGCCCATTTATTATTTGCACCAAATCGTGATGAACCATCATATCTAAAGCTTCCGGAAAGATAGTATTTATCATTGAAATCATATTCTGCTTTAGAAAAGAATGATGACAATGCATAGTCCATCCAAGAAGTAGCTGCATCACTTGGTTCAGCAGCATTTTCAATAGTAAAAACTAAATCAACAGGGAAATTAGATCCTGCTAAATAAGCTTCCTCATCTCTTGACTTTTGAGCCTCCTGTCCTATCAATACATTCAGGTTATGATTCCCAAAAGATTTAATATAATTAACAGTATTTGTCCAGGTCCACAATGAACGATAATTATTACCTTCCTCACCAAGCATATTCATATCATTACCCTGAGGTTGCAAAAATGACCAACGTCCAAACTCTTTTATATTGATAAAATCAATACCATATCTTGAAAGGAAAGTAAAATCCTCCAGAAATTTAACTGACAACCACGGAGATACAACCGCTTTATACTGTTGTGAATAGCTCCTGTCACCATAATAGCTTCTCTGTGCTACTGGATTATATCCGTTTACAGTATTCATATTCCAACTACCATCTGGAAGGTGTACTGGTTGTACTGGCAATTGCATATAAGCCTGGGTGATAGGATCAGAAAAATAACCACCACCTGCACCACCATTTATCTGAGAATAAGAACCAGTAAAATTCAGGCCAAAAGTTATATGGTCAGTAGCTTCGTTTTCAAAATTAAATCGACCTGAATAACGTTTCATGTCTTTTCCAATTACGATACCTTCTTCATCATAATACCCACCGGAAATAAAATATTTTGTTTTATCCGTTCCACCACTAACTTCAAGATTATAATCCTGAACAACTCCCGTTCTGGTAACTTCATCATACCAATCTGTATCTGCATCTACATACTCTAACCCCAATTCAGCAGGGTCAGTAAGAAATGAATCTTCAAAATCATCAAGATT
>DASRQG010000427.1:0-6506 GCA_035645995.1 Mariniphaga sp.
AAAGTATACTGGAAAATATGTTTGATAAGGAGCGTGGAGTTTTTGTTGATGGCATAGGCACTGATCACGCCAGTCTTCATGCTAACATGTTTCCTCTCGCTTTTAATATTGTTCCACAAGAAGAGATTAAAACGGTTGCTGAATTTATTAAAACACGTGGGATGGCTTGCAGTGTTTATGGTGCACAATATTTACTTGAGGCTCTTTATAATGCCGGTGAAGCGGAATATGCTTTAAGTTTAATGACTGCCGAAAATAAAAGAAGCTGGATGAATATGTTGCATGTGGGTTCAACAATGACTACTGAAGCATGGGATGAATACTATAAACCCAACCTTACCTGGAACCATGCCTGGGGAGCTGCCCCGGCAAATATTATTCCCCGTCGGTTGATGGGGGTGCAGCCTCTTGAACCTGGATTTAAACTTTTTAGTGTGAATCCTCAGCCAAATGGATTGGAAAATCTGGAGCTTGAAATTCCTACCATCCGTGGAACAATAGCCTGCAAGCTTGTATCAAACAACAATGAATGGAACCTTGAATTATCTGTACCGGGAAACTCAGAAGCCCTGGTAGTGCTTCCCGCGGAACCTTCTGTTATAAATGTAAATGGAGAAGTAGTTAAGGCAGAACCCTCCGAAGTAAATTTCGGACAAGTTCGTTCTCAGATACGGCTTAAGAGTGGTGATTACCAGATTCGGGTTTCCTTGTAATTTCAGAAGAATGTGATTGATTGAAACAAAATATTCTCAAAAAAAATAACCGGCTGTCTTGTCATGAGACAGCCTTTCTCTTATTTCCTTAAATATTATATTTTTAGCCTTAATATATTAGGTTGAAATGTTTATTACATTTCTGAATCATCTGTTTGGCTATGGGAATGATCCTTCAAAATTAATTTATATTTGTTTCTGAACATTATTTAAGATTTTGATGAACGAAACGTTAAAGATTAAAGATAACATTGCCCGTCATATAGCTTTCTATTCTTTCGATACTGTACACAGACGAGCGAGAAATCTTTTTAAAAATGATAAAGTAATTTTTCAAAACTATGATGGGAAGAATGATATATGGAAATTTACTGTACTAGGAAGCAAGGAGTATAAAGTAATTATAAAGGGGGTAAACAGTCTGGATATTAAACACAGTTGTTCATGTCCTTACGACTGGGGGACATTATGCAAACATGCCGCGGCAGCGTTATTATACATAGCAGAAAACCTGAATAAACCTTCCGAGATCATAGAAGAAGTAAAAGTGAAACAAAAGGAATATAGATCCGGTGATAATTATGGTTTTGAAATTTCGGATTATAAAAATATTACTGTTCCATTTGTTCGAAGGAATTCTACGGAATTAAATCTGAGCAGGATTTATTACAATAAAGAGTTGACGAACAACATTCTAAAAATAACAGATACATCTGTTACTTTTTATTCATGGGACAATAAGTACAAACTAAAATTTTATAAAGAAATTGACAAGGTATTTGTAACTTCAACAGAAGCAAAAAATACTGATAAATTAACTTTAATAGAGACCGAGTGCCTAATGATGATTGCTCTTTCCCCCATGCCTGAATTTCTTCATGAAGTTTTTACCGGAACGGTTATTATTAAGCAGAAGCAATTTCTTGAAAGATATGGTATCAATAATAATAATGATTTTAGTAAATATTTCTATTATTCTTTTTCGCAAGCTAACGGATTAATGTATGTCCCCTTTGAACAAGTCGAAGGATTAATTCCAATAGACAGTTCTGATAATAATTCTGTCGAAAAATTGTTAGGCCTGACAAATAATAGTGATCTGGTCATATCCCGGTTACAGAAGAAGAAAGAAGAACGAGAATTGGGTTTCGTCCTTAAAAAGCATCCAAATCATTATTACCACGAATTTGAAGATATACACATTAATCAGCCGGATATATGTTGGTACGACATTATTCCCATCGTTGGTAAACCACATAAAAAGAATACTGACATTCTTGGTACTTATATCAAACCTTATGATAAGAGGATGGAGGATATTTTTATCATTAACAAGAGCAGAAATGCAGATAAACTTTTAAACTTATTAGAAGCAATAGAAGACGACAGACGTAACTTTAGCCTTGTGAGGCAAGCTTTCGATTACCTTCTCTATGAAAAATATGTTTATAAGCTTTCGGATAATGAATATAAAATAAGAAAATCATCTTTGCAAAATATTTCAATCTGCTCTGAACCGGTTGATGTAGTATTTGAGGTAAATAAAGATACCCAATTTATTTCAATGCAAATGAAAGTGAAAATTGGGGATAAAATATTTCCTGAAAGAATAAGACATTCTGTCCCGACTGAAAATAATTTTTACACAATCGGCGATAAAGTTCATTTCCCTAAAGATGAAACCGTATTTAACATTCTCGTTAATTATAATGGGGACATAAAAATGATTGCGGGTTTTGAAGAAGAATTTTTCAGGAAGGTAATTGAGCCGGTATCAAAAAATTATGAGGTCTTGTTTAATGACGATACTTTTAAAACGAACTCTGTTGAACTTGATTTTCATAAGAAACAGCTTTTTCTTTCTGAGGAGAATGAATATATTGTTTTTACCCCTGCTGTAGAATATGATAATAATGTTATCGCACTGCTTTATAATTCCGGAAACCTGCTTGTAAACAATAATGGTACAATTACAGTGTATAAGAGAAATTTTGAGCTGGAAAATGAGTTCTTCGAATCACTGGTTGATCTGCATCCTGAATTTACTGACCAAAAGAGAAGCAGGCAATTCTTCCTTCATTATAAATCTTTTATGAAAGATTTATGGTTTTATAAGTTTTTCGATCAATTGCAGGCATTAAATGTTGAGGTATATGGATTGAAAGATTTAAAAAACTTCAGGTATTCTCCTTTCAAAGGAAGAATAGATACAGCCTTAACATCCGGACAGGATTGGTTTGAAGTAAAAGTGGAAGTAAGTTTTGGTAATAATAAAGTTTCATTGGATGACCTTCGCAAAGCAGCTATAAATAAACAGCGATACATTCAGTTAAAAGACGGATCAGTCGGGATTTTGCCATCTGAGTGGTATCATAAGCTTGAACGATATTTCCGGAATGGAGAAATAGATAATGACAAGGTTCAAATATCCAAACTCCGCTTTTCAATGGTTGATCAATTGTTTGAAAACATTGAGGATGAAGTTGTATTGGAAGAAATTGCAGATAAGAAGAGGAGACTGAAAAATTTTACGAATATAAAAGATACGGAAGTACCGGAACAGATCAATGCCAATTTGAGGCATTATCAGAAAGAAGGATTAAACTGGTTAAATTTTCTTGATGAAATGCAATGGGGGGGTATTCTTGCAGATGATATGGGGCTTGGAAAAACCTTACAGGTACTGGCATTTATGCAACAACAGGCGAATGAAAATAAAGGTGTCAACTTAATTATTGTTCCTACTACCCTGTTATTTAATTGGCAAAAGGAGTTATGTAAATTTGCCACCTGTCTTAAAGCTCTTTTTTACTATGGAGTCGACAGATCTAAAAATACTGATGAGTTTGAGAAGTATGATCTTGTTATTACCACTTATGGTATTTTAGTACGAGATATTGAATTATTGAGTCAGTTCAGTTTTAATTATGTGGTTCTGGATGAATCACAGGCCATTAAAAATCCTTTGTCGCACCGTTATAAAGCAGCTTGCTTGTTACAAGCACGCAATCGCATTACTCTTACCGGTACCCCAATTGAAAACAGTACATTTGATCTATATGCACAAATGAACTTTGCAAACAGAGGATTTTTAGGTTCTATGCAAAAGTTCAGGGAGGATTACTCTATCCCCATTGATAAAGAAGGTAATGAGTCAATCGCAGGTGAGTTGAATAAAATTGTCCATCCGTTTATCTTACGCCGGACAAAGGAAAAAGTGGCATTGGAACTACCAGATAAAACAGAAGATGTTATTTTTTGCGAAATGGAATCTGCACAACGGAGAATTTATGATGCCTATCGTAATGAGTACCGTAATAAGCTGCTTAATAAAATTGAAGAAGAAGGCATCGAGAAGTCCAAATTAATGGTGTTGGAGGCATTAACCCGTTTGCGTCAGATATGTGATTCACCTGCTCTTTTAAATTCAGACGATATAGCAGAAACTCAATCGGTTAAAATTAAGGAGCTTGTTCGCCATATTACGAACAAAACTGGAAAGCATAAGATTCTTATTTTTTCACAGTTCGTTAGAATGCTTGGTCTTTTACGTGATGAACTGGCGAAGCTAAATATAGAATACGAATATCTTGATGGACAATGCAGCAGTCGTCAACGTGAAGTTTCAGTAAATAACTTTCAGGAGAATGAGAGTCTTAGGGTATTTCTGATCAGCTTAAAGGCAGGAGGGACAGGACTTAATCTAACCGCAGCTGATTATGTATATATTGTTGATCCCTGGTGGAACCCTGCAGTTGAAAGTCAGGCAATTGATCGATGTCACCGCATTGGTCAGGATAAAAAAGTATTTGCTTACCGAATGATCTGTAAAAATACTGTAGAGGAGAAAATACTTGACCTTCAGAATAAAAAGAAAAAGATTGCAGGAGATATCATTCAAACGGATGAAAGCATTATGAAAAAGTTAGACCATAATGATATCCACGAATTGTTCTCCTGAAAGGCTTACAATAGATGCTTCTTTTTCGAGATTTCTTCGTATCTCCTTCGTATCATATTCGATGTTTATTCGATTATAATTGAATTTACATTGAGTTTAATTTGAATTTGTATCGAATTTGTATCGAAGAAACATCGAATATACCTTTGCCCGGGTATGGCTAAATTGAAGAGTTTAGTTTGATAAATGTTATGACGTGATCTTAGAAGCCACTAAATTGTGATTTTAGGATATCGGGTGGCATGTTAGGAAGGACAAATTTGTGAAGGGTATGGATAACATTTAAATTTCAAGTTTCCAGCTTACCTCTTTGCCTGTGGAATATGACACAGCAAAAGATGACATATCCTTGTGGTCGAACATGCCCTGGAAGATGATGTTTCCACCCACTATCTTTTCTCCCTGATAGGAAACAGAAAATTCGAGTGATAAGGGGAGATAACCCCTGTAGAGCACAACATCATGGTTTTTTGCTGTATAATTTTCCAGTAGAGAATAAATCTCGTCAAAGCTGTTTGAGATTTTATGCTTTTGGGCAAATGATTTTATCTCTTCAAGCCTGCCATTGCTTTTATCTTGTATCATTTTATTTCATTTTTTAACACCACATGAATAGCAGGTTTTTCGATTGATGCTTAAAGTTAAACCAAAATAACCTGATATATACAATTAATTTGCCTGATTTTTGAAAAAAAGATGAAACAAATTATAAGTATTCTGCTGATTTTATTATTTTCATCGCTGATTTATATAAATCAATCGTTTAGAGATTTATTTTTTGGTAATTTCGAATTGTTTTAGAAATTATAAGTGTTCATTGAGAAAAGTACCTCCTATGAAATTTTTTGCAAAATTGATTCATCGTTCCAACATCTCATACTTTCCGTCAAAATTGCCGGTTCAATTTTATGGTATGCCCGACGGTAAGGTGTTCGTAATCTACGCACGTTTTTATGAGGTGAAGTTTGACCGAACCTACCTGGAGTTTGTATTTGCTGAGCACAAAGAATTTTCGTACGATTATGAGAAAGAAGTTCTGGTTCCTCATGAGGGAGTCATTGTAACGTATCCTATCTATAATGAACTGGTTGATAAGCCCGAGCCAAAAGTGGAGATTGTTAAAACTTACCGCGATATTAATTCATTTGGTGAGGCATACGATCGGTTAAACCGGAAAGCACAAAATATTATCAGGCAACTGGATCAGAAGGATAACATTCGGGATTTTTCTAATAACGAAAAGGAAAGGTTTTCAGCTTCTGCATAAACGATCTTTATTGAAAATAAACGCCGCCTTTCAGGTTTAAACCACAAGGTTTTTGTCTGATGGGCTTTTTCTGTCATTTATTCATTCAATTTTATAATTTTCCTGTAATTCTTACCTGCTTATAGCTTTTGGTGTGACAAATTGTCTATCAGTAGGTTATGGATTAAGATTTGCATTCTGGTGTTTGAACTTTTAAAACACAGAAGTATGAATCTGAATAATTTTACAATAAAAGCACAAGAAGCTATTCAGCATGCATTTCTGGTTGCTCAGGGGAACAACCAGCAGGCAGTTGAAACCGGCCATATTCTTAAAGGATTGTTTCATTCGGCAGAAAATGTAACGGGGTTCCTTTTGAAAAAGCTGGGAGTGAACATTAATATATTCCGGCAGGCAACTGATAAAATTGTTGAATCTTATCCAAAAGTAACAGGCGGAGAACAATATTTATCATCATCAGCCAACAGGGTGTTACAAAAGTCATTAGCACTTGCTCAGGAAATGGGTGATCAGTTTGTTTCGGCAGAGCATATTTTGGTAGCCTTACTCGACGGTGATGATGCCA
>DASRQG010000428.1:0-14512 GCA_035645995.1 Mariniphaga sp.
TTTGCAGCACTTTTTTCAAACCATGGGGTGGAGAAATAAATATGACATTGAGTTTAAAGGTCTGAAGGAAGGCCTTCACGAGTTTAGTTTTGATGTGCAGGATTCGTTCTTTGCACATTTTGATCAAAGACTTGTAACCAAGGGGGAACTAAAAATTGAAACCATACTCGAAAAGCGGGGTTCATTTATGAAATTATTCATGAATCTGAACGGTTTCGTAGAATTGGTATGTGATCGTTGTCTTGAAAATTATAATCAGAAAGTGAAGAGCAAATATGAGTTATTTGTTAAGTTCGGTGAAAATAATGAAGAAGATGATGAGATAATCTGGATTTCACCAGAAGAACATAAAATTAATCTGGCTCAGCTTATTTATGAGTATATAATTCTGAGTTTACCGCTAAAGCAGGTACATCCTGATAAAAAAGATGGCACAAGCGGTTGCAATCAGGAAATGTTGGATAAACTTGAAAGACATAGATTACACGAAGAGAAAAATAAAAACATTGATCCGCGTTGGGCGGCTTTGAAAAACTGGAAGAACAATAAAAATTAATATATCATGGCACATCCAAAGAGTAGAATATCAAAAACTAGAAGAGATAAAAGGCGTACCCATTATAAGGCTGAATTACCAACGCTTTCAACTTGTTCAAATTGTGGGTCAACTGTGAAATATCATCATATTTGCCCTGATTGTGGTTATTACAGAGGCAAACAGGTGATCGAAAAAGATATCACGGTTTAAAGTTAATTATAGTTATAAGCTACCAGATTAGGAATATATACCTTGTCTGGTGATTTTAAATTTGATTTATTCCTTGATCAGCAATCAAGGATTGGTTATTTATCGGAATAACCTGTAGGGTCGTACTATTACATTCTTAAAAAAGTATTTATAGTTCCCGACAGGTTATTCCTTTTTTTAAACTATTACATTTATTTTCGCCCACGCAAAAAAAGATAATTTCACAGATGGCAAAAATAAGGGCAGCAATTACAGGTGTAAATGCTTTTTTACCTGAATACAGGCTTACGAATCATGAGATTAGTACGATGGTTGATACTACGGATGAATGGATCATGCAACGTATAGGTATTAAGGAACGCAGGATTTTAAAGGATAAAGAAAAAGCTACGAGTGATATGGGTGCCGCAGCTGTTAAAGGATTATTACAGAAAAAAGGCATCTCTCCCAATGAAATTGATTTGCTTATCTGTGCCACTATTACTCCCGATATGCCTTTCCCTGCAACGGCAAATATTATTGCACACAAAGCTGAAATACATAATGCCTGGAGCTTTGACCTTAATGCAGCATGCTCGGGCTTCATCTTTGCATTGGCTACGGCTACACAATTCATTGAATCGGGACGTTACAGAAAGGTGATCGTTTGTGGTGCTGATAAAATGTCAGCTATAACAAATTATAATGACCGTACTACTTGTCCATTGTTTGGAGATGCAGGTACTGCTGTTTTACTCGAACCTACAGAGGAAGATCTGGGGGTAGTGGATTATATCCATCGGGTTGATGGCCTGGGCCGTCACCATCTTCATATGAAGGCCGGTGGATCAATGAAGCCGGCATCACAGGAAACTGTTGCTGCTAAGGAGCATTTTGTATACCAGGAGGGACAGGTTGTTTTTAAATATGCTGTAACCGGTATGGCTGATGTTGCTGCCGAAATAATGGAGCGTTACAGGCTTTCTTCTAATGATATAGCATGGCTCGTTCCACATCAGGCCAATATGCGTATCATTGAAGCAACAGCCAGAAGAATGGGCCTTGATAAGGATAAGGTGATGATTAATATTGAAAAATTTGGAAATACTACTGCTGCAACCATTCCATTATGCCTTTGGGATTATGAAAAGAAATTGAAGAAAGGGGACAATGTAATTCTTGCTGCTTTTGGTGCTGGATTTACCTGGGGGAGTATTTTTCTTAAATGGGCCTATGATAGCTAAATCTCTAACTGCTAATTAAATTTAATCAATTTTATTTATCAATCTTGGATAAAGAAGATTGTTAACGGGGGAATATTCTAATATTAATCATCAAATATTAATATTTATTTTTTTTAAGGTTAAAAAATTGTATTTTCAGCCGAATAATCTTTCATCAATAGCGGCGTACATATTTATTGTGAGTTAGAAAGAAAAAAAATGAAACGAAAAATGGCTAAGCAGTCAGGTTATATTAACGAAAATAGCACCCAGTCAATCAATATAATTAATGGAGGTACTGTTATAAATGGTAATGTTGTAGCCACCGGTGATATGCGGGTGGATGGTGAGCTCATTGGAAATATTGATGCCAGAGGCAGGTTGGTAATTGGCCCAAACGGAAAGGTTGAAGGAGAGATACAGTGTAAAAATATTGAAGTCTCAGGTTTTGTAAATGGCAAAATAAATGTCGAGGAAATGCTTACTATGAAATCAACTGCTAAAATATTTGGAGAAGTAGTCGCCGGAAAATTATCTGTTGAACCTGGCTCTCTATTTACAGGTTCATGTATTATGGGAGATAAAAAACTTTCTCCATTACAAAATGGGATCCCGGTTTCAAAAAAATAAAAAGCGCTTTGATGCTTTTATTAAATATTCCAGTCTGGCTTTTGAAATGATGGCCATGATTGCTGTGAGTACTTTTCTGGGCTTTAAAATTGATCAATGGATGAACAATCAGTTCAGATGGTTTACGCTGTTATTAATGGTTTTTTCAGTAATTGGTTCAGTATATTATTTCATCCGTAAAATCCTAAAATGATAAACTACGAAATAAAAAAGTTTGTAATACGTATATTAATAGCTGCATTAATTACTGCAATTGTAGCTTGGTTGGTATTCAATTATTTTATTCCTGAATTATATCTGCCTGTTCTGCCCTGGATGCTCATATTTTTTACCACCATGACTATAGTCTCCCATGGAGTTCAACTCAAATTAGCCCGGTCAGATATGAATAAATTTGCCCGAGGTAGTATGATTTTTACAATGATCCGGCTTTTAGTATATTCTTTTTTTGCAATTATATATCTTGCAATAAACAAAGAGAATGCTGTAGTATTTATCATCTGTCTTGTTGTTCTTTATCTGATTTTTACTATTTTAGAAACTATTCACTTAACCCGGATACTTAAAAAATAACCTTCTATTTAGTTAGAATATCCATTGTGATTAAAAAGTAAAGGGTCCTAATTTATTAGATTTTATATAAACTGTTAAACTAAACAGGGGTTTAGTGTGTTTTTGGGTTTTATAATTGTGAAGCTTAATTGAATTAACTATATTAAGTTGGGGGACAAGATCTAAAATTCAATTTATATTTGATGTTTTAGAATTCATTAATAATTAGATATTACTTAAAAACAGCAAATTAACATGCCTTTACCAGGAAAATGGATCTATTATCTGATTCTGCTTGTGTTCTGCCAGATTAAAATCGTGTCAGCACAAGAGGTAGGATATTACGAAAAGCATACACCTGCAGATGAACACGTTGAAGAAGAGTTTGATGCCGGAAAGTTTGTTATTGAACATGTATTGGATGCATATGATTGGCATATTGCCAGTTTAGGTGATAAACATTATAGTATCCCTCTGCCCATCATTTTGTATAGTTCAAAACCGGAACTTCATAATGGTAAAAAGTTTCATGTTTTTATGTCATCCAAATTTCATCATGGCCATTCCGATTACAAAGGTTTTAGAATTTCGCATACCGAAAAACACAACAATAAAATAGTTGAAGTTGACCAACAAGGTAATGAATTAGGAAGGCCTGTGGATTTATCTTTGACAAAATCAGTTGCAGGTGCTATTTTTGCATCATTAGTATTGCTTCTTGTTTTATTTGCTGCAGCGCGAACTGCTAAAAGGAATAAGGGAGGAGCTCCAAAGGGAATTCAAAATTTGATAGAACCGGTTATCATTTTCATAAGGGATGAAATTGCAAAACCTTCTATAGGTCCTCACTACACTAAGTTTATGGCTCCATTGTTAAGCCTTTTCTTTTTTATATTGCTAAATAATCTTTTAGGATTGGTACCTATTTTTCCTTTCGGGGCTAATGTTACCGGAAATATTTCAGTAACCATGGTACTCGCATTATTTACTTTTTTTGTAACTAATGTTAAAGGAAATGCCAACTACTGGAAAGAGATCTTTAACCCCGATGTTCCTACCTGGTTAAAGATCCCGGTACCTTTAATGCCTTTCCTTGAATTAACCGGCCTGATAACCAAACCGTTTGTATTAATGGTTCGTTTGTTTGCCAATATGTTGGCAGGCCATTTAATCATAACTGTATTTATAAGCCTTATATTTATTTTTAGTAATCTGATGGGAGCAACTGCCGGTTTTGCTGTAAGTCCGGTATCTGTAGCATTTTCAGTTTTCATCATGTTGCTCGATGTTTTGGTATCTTTTATTCAGGCATATGTTTTCACTCTTTTGTCAGCCATATATTTTGGAATGGCTACAGCAGAGCATCATTAATATAAATTTAAATTAATTTATTATGTTATTAACTATCATGACCGTATTGCTACAGGTAACAGAAGGTGCAGCTTCCTTCAGTGAACTTGGAGCTGCTTTTGCAGCTTCTTTTACCGCGATTGGTGCAGCTTATGGTATCAGCCGGATCGGAGCAAGTGCTATGGAAGCTATAGCACGTCAGCCGGAAGCCAGCGGGGATATCCGATCTAATATGATCGTGTCGGCAGCCCTGATTGAGGGAGTTTCCTTCTTTGCTGTGATTGTTTGTGCGCTTGTTCTGTTTGTGTAGCAACAATTTTGAAACAGTCGTATCCGGGATTGCCGGTACGCTGTTTCTTTTTATTGATGAATGAATAATTAAAGAAGACTGATATGGAATTGGTAACACCAAATGTTGGTACTATTTTTTGGATGATTATCGTTTTCGGCATTGTAGCTTTTGTGTTAAAGCGTTTTGCCTGGAAACCTATATTAAATGCATTGACAGAGCGGGAACAATCTATCGAAAGCGCTTTGAGTGCAGCACAACAAGCCCGCAGGGAAATGGAATCACTTAAAGCGGGAAATGAAGAATTGTTAGCCAAGGCCCGTCAAGAGAGAGAAGTAATAATGCGTGAGGCATTGAAGTTAAAAGAAAACATTTTATCTGAGGCTAAAGAAAAGGCCGATCGGGCACTGCAATTTAGCGTGGAGAATGCAAAAAAACAGATAGAGAATGAAAAGGCAAAAGCGATAGAGGAAATGAAAAAGCAAATGGCTGAACTATCTTTTTTAATTGCGGAGAAAATTTTACGGAAAGAAATGTCGGACAGTAAAAGCCATAATGAATTGGTTAAGCAACTGATAGAAGAAATAAAACTGAATTAAATATTATGGACGAAAGCCTGATATCGGTTCGATATGCGACTGCACTTTATGATCGTGCCAACGAAATGGAGATTCAACTGGATGTAAAAGATGATATGGAGCTAATACTGGATGTCTGTAAAAAATCTACTGAATTTGTGAGGGTACTTGAAAGCTCAATTATACCTCCTTCGGCAAAGATCAAGGTACTGAAAAAGCTTTTTGAATTAAGGGTAAAGCAATTGACATTAAATTTTTTAATCCTGATAGTTAAGAACAGGCGTGAATCATTTATCCCTTCTATATGCAGAAATGTACTTGACCTGATACGAAAAGATAATAATATAAAAACTGCAGTAATAACAACTGGCAGGCCTGTTGATGATGCAATTCTGAATAGGTTGGAACAGATATTAGAAGAAGAGTTTGGGGGTAAAATCGAACTTTCCGGAAAAGTAGAACCAGGAGTAATTGGTGGATTTGTACTTCGCGTAGATGACATGCAGTATGATGCTACTGTTACTACTCAGCTTAAAAAGTTGAAGAATGAAATAATGAACGCAAACTATTAATAAAAGATACTAACTATTTAACAGAAGGCATGATAAATATTAGACCAGCTGAGATATCAGAAATTCTGAAACAACAACTTGATAATTTCAGGTTGGATACTGAACTTGAAGAGGTAGGAACTGTTTTGCAGGTCGGCGATGGTATTGCACGTATATATGGGTTGTCGAATGTAGAATCGAATGAAATGATTGAGTTTGAAAGCGGTGTTAAAGGGATTGTTCTTAATCTGGAAGAAGACAATGTGGGGGCAGTTCTTTTAGGACACAGTTCTGATGTAAAAGAGGGTGATACTGTCAAAAGGCTCCGACATATTGCATCTATTTCCGTTGGCGAAGGATTGCTTGGCAGAGTTATTAATACTATTGGTGAGCCAATTGACGGAAAAGGCCCCCTTTCGGGTACGCTTATCAGCTTTCCACTTGAACGAAAAGCTCCGGGTGTAATTTATCGTCAACCTGTTAAACAACCGTTACAAACAGGTATAAAGGCTATTGATGCCATGATTCCTATTGGCCGGGGCCAAAGAGAACTTATTATCGGCGACAGGCAAACCGGTAAAACCGCCGTTGCAATTGATACTATTCTTAATCAAAGAGAGAATTTTGAGAAAGGTACTCCGGTATATTGTATTTATGTAGCAGTGGGCCAAAAAGGATCTACAGTGGCTAATATTGTTTCCACCCTTCAGCAGTATGGTGCAATGGATTATACTACAGTTGTTACTGCTACAGCAGCCGATCCTGCAGCTTTGCAGTTTTATGCTCCGTATGCAGGAATGGCAATTGGAGAATATTATCGTGATACCGGACGTGATGCATTGATTGTAATTGATGACTTATCCAAACAGGCTGTTTCTTATCGTGAGGTATCGCTCCTTCTTCGTAGGCCACCAGGACGTGAAGCTTACCCGGGTGATGTGTTTTATTTGCATTCCCGTTTGTTGGAACGTGCTGCAAAAATCATTGAGTCAGACACCATTGCCGCCCAAATGAACGATTTGCCTCCCGGATTGAAAAGTTTGGTACGTGGTGGCGGATCGTTAACCGCTCTGCCAATTATTGAAACGCAGGCAGGCGATGTTTCAGCTTATATTCCTACCAATGTGATATCAATCACCGACGGACAGATATTTCTTGATTCAAACTTGTTTAATTCAGGTTTCAGGCCGGCTATTAATGTTGGTATCTCTGTTTCCCGTGTAGGAGGTAATGCAC
This sequence comes from Mariniphaga sp., assembly GCA_035645995.1. Classification (GTDB taxonomy): domain Bacteria; phylum Bacteroidota; class Bacteroidia; order Bacteroidales; family Prolixibacteraceae; genus Mariniphaga. The sequence continues at coordinate 7,137 of DASRQG010000428.1, forward strand.
AGATTAAATCCATGAAAAAAATCGCCGGTACACTTAAGCTCGATCAGGCTCAGTATCGCGAACTGGAGGCTTTCTCTAAATTTGGATCTGACCTTGATGCTGCTACTATGAGTGTGCTCGATAAGGGAAGGAAGAATATGGAAATATTGAAACAAAGCCAGCATTCTCCATTGAAAGTTGAACACCAGGTGGCTATTATTTATTGCGGAGTAAAAGAACTCCTAAGAAATGTACAGATTGGAAATGTGAAACAATTCGAATATGAATTTCTTGAAATTATGGAACATGAACACCGTAATGTGCTTGATGATATCAGAAATGGTATCTTTAATGAAGAAATAGAACAAAAGCTAAAAGATATAGCACACCAGGTGGCAGTACGTTTTAAGGAGGGAATAAAAACCCACTAAAGATATTGTGGCTTAAGCATTTAAAGTTGAATCAGGAATTTATTATATGGCAGGATTAAAGGAAATACGAACACGTATTGCGTCTATTAAAACTACAAGGCAGGTAACCAGTGCAATGAAAATGGTTTCTGCTGCTAAACTGAAAAAAGCACAGGATGCTATTCTTCAGATCAGGCCTTATGCTGATAAGTTGCACCAAATCCTGGTTTCAATTAGTGAAAGCCTTCGGGAGAATCCTGGTGAATCCGTCTATACTGCAGACAGGGTGCCTGAAAAGGTGTTAATTGTATTGATTTCATCAAACCGGGGATTGTGTGGAGCATTCAATGCAAATATTGCTAAAAAGGCTATTGAACTGGTGAAGGTAAAATACAACCTTCAACATGAGGCCGGAAACGTGGACTTTCTTTGTATTGGAAAACAGGCAGAGAAGCACGTGAAAATGAAGGGAATGAAGATTGTAGAAAGTCATCATGAGTTGTTGGATCATCTGAATTCTGCATCCGTTTATGGTATGGCAGAATCTGTAATGACCAGGTTTATAAGCAGGGAGTATGATCGTATTGAATTGGTCTATAATCAATTTTTAAATGCTGCAGCCCAATTAAATACAGCAGAACAGTTCCTCCCTGTCAAAATGGAACAGGAGGATAAAAACATCAGGTTTTACGATTATATATATGAACCCTCCAGGGAATATATTGTAAATGAGCTTATCCCAAAAAGTTTGAAGATTCAGTTTTATAAAGCTATTCTCGATTCTAATGCTGCCGAACACGGTGCACGTATGACTGCCATGCATCAGGCAACTGATAATGCCACAGAACTGTTGAAAGATCTTACATTACAATATAATAAAGTCAGACAAGCATCAATAACCCGCGAGATCCTTGAAATAGTAAGTGGGGCAGAGGCATTAAAAGGTTAAGCCGAAAATACTGCCTGAGATTTGGGAACAGGAAGTTTTCTAATTACGATTACCAAATTAGTAGCCGGTTGTAATCCATAATTTAATGCTTTGCTTCTGAATTCTTCTATTTGTGATTTTAACAAATCATATTCCGGTTTATCTTTAATCTTTTCAAGCATCTGTTTCATCTTTTCTACCCTAAGATCCAATTCTCCGTCGAGTTCAATTAAATTTGTATTTTTTCGCTGTTCAAAATAAAATTGTACAGGTAGATCTGCATACTTAAGCATCTGTAGAATCGCTCTGCTCGTGAAAGTTTGACGGTGATATGTTCCGGTTAAACGATCAATTCTGCTTCTGAAATGATGATACATTTTATATACTTCCTGTGAGGGATTCAAATGATCGCTGATTGGTTCACTGATTATTATAAATCCACCCTCTCGTGTTACCCTTTTAATCTCTTTTAACGCTTTTTTTATCTTTTGAAGATGGTGCAATGCCATTGAAATACTTACTACATCGAATGAATTGTTATCAAACAACAATTTTTCAGCTTCCATTTTTAAAAATTGGATAGAGGGGTACTGCCGTTGTGCTGTTTCCAATGATTCATAATCGGGATCGATACCGGTTATTGTTGCTCCTGGAAATGTTTTTTTTAATACAGGCACAAAACTACCTCGTCCTGTACCTACATCAAGAATATTTTCTGCTTTTATGTCTATAAAATAGTTAATTAGTGGTTCCATGTTTTCAGGGAATTTTTAGTCAACTGGATATAAAAGTTTACCTGCAAAAGTAACAAAAACACCTCAAAGTTGTTGTGGTATGATTATTAAATGAGTAAGAGGAACGCCGATAATGTTGTAATTATAATGACGAAGGAGCGGTAAGCCCGCTCGGGTATTTTCTTTACCAGCCATATTCCTGTAATTGCTCCTGCTGCTATACCGGGGAATAGGATTAAATCCAGTTTTAATGACTCCCATGAAATGGTATTCCAAATAAATATATGAAGTGGAAATTTAACCAGATTTGTAATAAGGAAAAACCATGCAGCAGTTCCAATATAATTGTTTTTTGGAAGACGCATAGCCAATAAATAAATGGCGAATATAGGGCCTGCTACATTTCCTATCATTGTTGCAAAGCCTCCTAGTACACCCATTGCTGCTGCAAACCACCAGGTGTCAGGAAAAAGATTGCTGCCTTTTTTACGGTCCCTCCATATCATGATTCCAATACATATGAATATCATGAAGGCAATCAGGTTTTTAAACCATACATCGTTTACCACTTCACCGACCCATAAAGCTATACCAATACCTGCAAATGCCCATGGAAGCAACTTCCCAAGATATCGCCATTGGGCATGCCGGTGATAATAACCAACACCGAACCAATCGGCCATCATAAGTATTGGCAGGAGAATTCCGGTTGAGGCTTTTCCTCCAAATATAAGTGCCAAAACAGGAACTACCAGAAGAGAAACTCCCGGCACTCCAACTTTCGAAATACCTATAAGCATGGCACATACAAACAGCAATATCCATTGCAGCAGTGTAAATTCAATGATTATAATATGGTTTTAAGAACAAAGGTAACAGAAATCAAAGGCGGGGGCTACCTGATGTATTAAATGATGCTCTTCTCCAACTCCTGAAGATCGTTATTATTCATTTCACCAAACCATTCTCTCATCTTCTTTTGTGCTTCCTCTTTTATCTCAGGAGTCAGGTTTGAAGATACCGTCGTAAGCACAAACAGAAGTACACCTAAATCATCAGAATAACCAATTATGGGAGTCAAATCAAAAATTGCATCTGTGGGTAATATAAAATATCCTAATGCTGCTGCAACCGAAAGCTTGGTTTTTGAGTTTACATTTTTATCTTTTAAAATGTAGTATAAAAGGAGTACAACATATATTACCTTTGTTCCGGCTATTTTTGAGTAATTTTTAATCTTTTCCCATAACGACACTTCAGAGAAGTATTGCTTAAATTGAATATATTGCATCATAATTTTATTTTTTATAACGTATTCATGAAGCTCATGGTATCATGTTTAACTTTCTAATATTTTTTCTCAACTTCAGCTTCAAGAATTGATCCATTTTTATTATGCTGTTCTACTGTGTATATTACTTATACAACTGTAAGTAAGGCAAAATTAAAAATTATTTGTGATGCTAATGAAGTAAGTTTTTTTGAATTTTAAAAATACCAAAAGATATTTTTTAGTTTTGTAGTATATATTTAATAACATTAAAAAATGAATACACCTAGAAAGTTAATTGTGCCCAAAGACGTAACTGATGCTTTAAGAACTGTAATGTATCCGGAGAGCAATGAAGATGTTGTTTCTTTGGATATGGTACAGGAGATTAGAATTGCCGGCCAGCAGATTAATTTATCGCTTGTATTTCAAAAAAGCAACGATCCAAATATAGAAAATCTTGTAATTGCATGTGAAGATGCCATTAAAAAGTATCTGGGTGATCAGGTAGAGATAGAAAATAACATAACAGTAAAGTTTCTACATGATATGGAACGTCCTGTTTTACCCGGAGTAAAAAATATTGTTGCAATTGCCTCAGGTAAAGGGGGCGTAGGTAAATCAACGGTTGCTGTCAATCTTGCCGTTGCTCTTGCAAATAGTGGTGCACGTGTGGGTTTGATTGATGCAGATATATTCGGGCCTTCAATACCTACCATGTTTGGTGCCGGAGATGTACGCCCTGTGGGTGAGAAGAATAATGGACGCGATATGATTGTCCCTGTTGAAAAGTTTGGTGTCAAATTTCTTTCCATTGGGTTTTTTGTTGATCCCGAAAGTGCTATCATATGGCGAGGGCCAATGGCTTCAAACGCTTTAAAGCAATTAATAATGGATGCCCAGTGGGGAGAACTTGATTATATGCTCATTGATTTGCCTCCGGGTACCAGCGATATCCACCTTACAATGGTTCAGACTGTCCCGGTAACCGGTGCTGTCATTGTTACCACTCCCCAGGATGTTGCTCTCGCAGATGTTGTTCGCGGTGCCAGTATGTTTCAAAGTAAATCTATCGATGTTCCTGTTTTAGGACTGGTGGAGAATATGTCGTGGTTTACTCCTGCAGAATTGCCCGATAATAAATACTATATCTTTGGTAAGGATGGTGGTAAAGCGCTTGCTGAACATTTGGGTTTAAAATTACTCGGACAAATTCCCCTTGTACAGAGTATAAGAGAAGGTGGTGACCAGGGTATTCCTTCTGCTGCTAATCCTGATTCTATTACCGGATTGGCCTTTGCTGATGTCGCAAAAAACCTGATGCACCAGCTTCTTGTTAGAAATATTCAGCGGGCTCCTACTAAAAAAGTAAAAATTACCAGGAAATAATATACCGGTTGAATTTCATTGATCATTAACTTAATTTAGTATTAGGATTCTGTGACAGCTTAATCATCTTTAACTATTACTTTAATGCCTATGCTGAATCGTTTTGTATTTCCCGGCTTTAAATATTGTTGTTATAGTCAGGCTGGTATCATTAATATTTATGCATAACTTTTACAATATATTACTAATTATAGAGTTTATTCCTAAAGCCATCTGAAATAATTCTTGAAGCGATTTTTTATACATATAACTGGATTGTTGCTGGTTTTACTGCTGTTCCAGGGGTGTTCTACTCAAAAGAACACCTTTGTAACCCGGACATACCATAAAGTAACCTCCAAATACAACATACTATTTAATGCTACCGAAAGCTTTAATGCCGGGGTTAAAAAGGTTAATCAGAACATAGAGGATGATTTTACTCGATTAATTCCCGTATATAAGGAAAGTGATCCTTCTGTCGGAAACATGGTGAAGTCTGATATGGAAAATGCCATAATTAAGGCTTCAAAACTTATAGAAATACACTCAATTACTGCCAAACCAAAAAGGTCGGGGCGAAGAAGCCAACGCTCAAGGGAATTTGCATTACAGGAAGAATTTAATCCTTTGGTTGACGACAGCTATCTGTTGATGGGTAAAGCTTGGTATTATCAACAGAATTATCTGACCGCCATTGATAATTTATCATTTATCCTTAGAAAATATCCGGATGGTGATGCACGATATGAAGCACAGATTTGGCTGATCAGAAGCTATACTGAACTTGAAAGGTTTACTGAAGCAGCTGAAGTTATCCAATCTATACAAAATGAAGTTGATTTCCCACGAAGATTGGAAGGTGATCTGGCAGTTGCTACAGCCAATTATTATATTCAGCAACAGGATTATACAGAGGCTGTTAAATTCCTGGATATTGCCCTTAGCAGAATAAAAGGACGGAATGAAAATGCGCGCCTGCAATATATTCAGGCACAGTTATTCGAAGAACTGGAACAACCCATGCTGGCAGCAGAAGCTTACCGGAAAGTGGATAAGATGAATCCTGAATACCGGATGGCTTTTAATGCTAAAATTAAAGCTGCCGGAATTTTTTCTGATACCGATGATTCTGATAAAACAAAGAGGGACTTACGCAGAATGTTGCGCGATAAGAAGAATGTTGAGTTCCGCGATCAGATTTTTTTCGCATTGGGGAACATATTTTTCAGGGAGGGTAACAGAGAACAAGCTATTAGTAATTACAGAAGTTCTGTTTCAAGTAGTTTCAATAATCCCTTTCAAAGAGCACTTTCAGCCATAACCCTTGCTGATATTTATTTCGATGTTCAGAATTACAGAGAAGCTCAGGCATATTATGATAGCGCGATGATAATTATTGATGACACCTATCCTAATTATCAGGAACTGTCGAAACAATACAGAAGTCTTACCAGTTTGGTTGAAAATATCGTGATTGTTGAACGGGAAGACAGCCTTCAGAAAGTGGCCCGGATGCCTGAAGCAGAACGGGATGAATTGATTGCTCAAATGATGGAGGAGGAACAAGAAAGAAGGTTTAATATGGAAAATCAATCCCTTCAGGGCCTTACTGATCAGAGAGATTTCAGATCGAACAGATCCAGGATGGGAATGGGTGCCTCAGGCGGTGGTGGTGGTGGCTGGTATTTTTATAATCCCCAAACTGTTGCCTACGGTAAGGTTTCTTTTCAGCAAAGATGGGGGCAACGGCAATTGGAAGACGACTGGAGAAGGTCAAATAAAAGTTCTGTCTTACCAGAAGATGTTGAACAGGTAGCTGAAGTTGGTGATTCTGTGCAGGCTGTTGCAAGAGTCGAGGATCCGCTTCAGAAATCTTTTTATACCCAGGACCTGCCGTTGTCAGATTCCTTGTTGCAGGTTTCAGATAACAGAATCAGAGATGCACTGTATAGTATCGGTAAAATCTATAAATCAGAATTTTCAAACTACCAAAGATCTGCTGAAGCATTTGAGGAACTGATGCGCAGATTTCCTGATAACATTTATATGCTATCGGCTTATTTTGATTTGTTCGATTTATACGATCTGATGAATGATCAGCAAAAATCAGATGATTATAAAAATCTGATTATTTCACGATTTCCCGATAGTAAACATGCTCAATACCTGATTAATCCAAATTACTTTATGGAACTTGAGGCCCGTAATGACAGCCTGAACCGGGTATATGAAGAAACCTACCGGAATTATCGAAGAGGTAATTATCAAAACGTTATTGCTCTGGCTCTATCACTCAAAAATATGCAACCCGATAGTCTTCTTTTTCCTAAAATTGAATTTATGGAAACTGTGGCACAAGGTACGCAAACCGATATTCATAATTTTGAAACTATGCTTAAGGGATATATCAACAAATGGCCTGAAGCAGAACCGGTACCACTTGCAACTGAAATTCTTACCCTCATTCAGGATAGTACGCTGGCCGATTACCAGAAGTTGGTGGAGATGGGATATATTAATGAGGAAATTCAAAATGAAGAGTTGTTATCGGCTGACAGAGCGATTGATGATGAATTTGGAGGCAGGTTTTCTTACGACGATGACTTACTTCACTACTTTGTTATTACTTATCCCAGTTCAGCTAATATTGATGTTAACCGGCTGAAATTTGATATCGCCAACTA
>DASRQG010000429.1:0-2283 GCA_035645995.1 Mariniphaga sp.
TATTGATCAAAATCTTCAGCCGGGTTAACCGATGTATCCAGGTCAGCCAGATTAATTCCTGATGATTTTTTCTCAGTTTTACAAGCGGTGAAAAGTGTTGCTAATATTAATACACTCATAAATAAATATAAACTTTTTCTCATGTTATGTAATTTTCAATTACCGTTCAGAAGATCAAATCCTTCAATCTGAATAAAATTCAATAACAGCATTATTATTCCACTGAAGATAGATTGAAATTTAGTTTTCCTGCAAAGGTACATACTTTATTATTTTATAATTCAAATTGAATTTTAGTTTTTCATGATTTGTTGGTGATTGATAACAGTGCCAGCCTGAGGGCTGTACTTTTGAAATATATCTGGGCTGTGGGTTCTGAAAGTTCATGTAATGCTATTGGAAGCTTTACAAGGGCATTTCCAAAACCGGTGCATGGTGAATCATTGGCTGCCACAAAATATGCTGCATTGAGTGCCTTATGGTGTATTGAAATGCTTCAACCTGAATCTACATTGTTATCAAACTAAAATATTCTTTAATAGTAATACTTTTGAGATACAAATTATATTATACAATTATGCTAAAAATTAAATTTTTACCACGTTTTATAGTGTTAATGCTATTGGTATTAAGTTTAGATGGAAACACAACAGGACGTTTACTTTCAATTTCGGATAATTCTAATGATGATTTAACAGAAGTAGAAATTATACATAACCTTAGATATGGCAAAACACCTAAAGGATTAGAGGAAAATAGTTCTTCCGACAGACAACTAGACCTGTATCTTCCAAAAGGTACCAAAGAAAATATGCCAGTCTTGATTTTCATTCATGGTGGTGGATATAGCGGAGGGGATAAAAAGGCGAATGCCGATCTATGTCAAAAAATTTCAGAACATGGTATAGCAGTTGTTTCTATGAATTATTACCTGACACTTAAGCATGAAAAGATCGCAGGGGTAAGTTGTTCAGCAAACATGGCTCAGGGAATCCCTGAAGATGGTTTTCACCCTCAGTTAAACAAGGCAATAAAGAACGCTGCAGGTGATACTAAAAAAGTGATCAAATGGGTAAAAATGAATTCCGGGAAATATGGTTTTGACTTATCCTCTGTTTCATTGGCAGGAGGTTCAGCCGGTGCTATGACTGCCCTATATACAGCATTTGTGTCCGGCCAAAAGATACTTCCTATACATGCAGTTGTAAATTTATGGGGTGGACTTGAAAATCCTGAACTGGTTAAACGAAATGCTCCTCCTGTATTGACTTATCATGGCGATCTGGATAAATTGATTCATGTTGAATATTCCTACACCTTGCACAAACATCTTGAAAAAACGGGTGATACCAAATCGCAGTTCCATGTTTTAGAGAACAAAGGACATGCGATGTATAAACTTATAGCCAATGAAAAAGTAGAGGAGATCGCTGAATTTTTAAAGTAGTGCAATAAGAACATGAATTGAGATTTAAGAATAGAATTTGAACCGTCTGATTTCAGGCGGTTTTTTTGATAAATAGGGGATGTATCTTGGGAATAACTTTAAGATTAAAATAAGTAAAAGTAAACGTCATTTTTACACAGTTCACTTTTCCAGTACCCCGAGTGATTTCTTACATTCTAAATGCTCCGTTAATTATGATAATCACCTAAGGTAATTGCCCTTAAACAACATAGGATTATTATGATTTAAACAAAATCAGAAAGGAATTGTCTTAGCGGTACATGTTTTATACCCTGAAAACTGGTTCCCGAATATTCATCCAGTGTAATGACATACTTGGGATAATTATCTTTTAATTCAAGCAAGTTTCCGAACTCTCTTTCCATCGTTTGTTTTTCTGTGATCCTTAATGCCACCTGAATGTAAACCTTTTCACCCTGTCGTTCTGCAATAAAATCTATTTCCTTGTTTTGTTGTTTTCCTACTAGAACAGAGTAGCCAACAGATTTTAAATGAAGGTAAACCACATTTTCAATAATTTGTCCTAAATCAAACGGGGAAAATCCTGCAATTGAATTCCGAAGTCCAATATCATTGAAATAATATTTTTCATTTACTTCAAAAACTTTTTTCCCCTGAATATCCGACCTTTGGACTCTGGCAATCAGCATTGCTGTTGTAAGGTAATTGAGGTAATTCAAAATAGCAGTTATCGAAATCGAAACATTTTGTGATTTTAAAAAATTACCTATTCCTCTGGATGAAATCAGATTACCGGTTTCGTTTGCCAGATACCTGATAAGCCTGTTCAGAAAATCAACATTACGAATTTCAAA
>DASRQG010000430.1:0-4174 GCA_035645995.1 Mariniphaga sp.
TCGGTATAATCTTCTGCATAGAATGTCTCCAAACCATGATCCGATAACCTGCAGCTATTTTCATGAAAGAATTGATGACGACTGGCTAATACCTCCATGAATTCTGAAAAGGATTTGATTGTTGTTCCCGCTACCTCAGAAAGTTTATCCACATAATTATTAAATGCTGATGTATGTTCAACAGCCATTGCTTTATCAGGCCTCCAGGCGGGCAAAACTTTTACTTCAAATCCACTTTGCTTTATCTGCCTGTGATACTCAAGAGAATCAACCGGATCATCAGTGGTGCAAATTGTATGTACATTGGCCATCCTTATAATGTTACGAGCCGAATATTCCGGAGTCTGTAATTTTGCATTACATTCATCCCAAATTTCACGAGCTGTTTTAGGACTAAGAATTTTATCAATCCCAAAAAATCTTTTTAGCTCAAGATGCGTCCAATGAAAAAGTGGATTTCTTAATGTATTGGGTACCGTTTCTGCCCACTTTTCAAACTTCTCCCAATCCGAAGCATCTCCTGTTATAAATCTTTCATCAATTCCGTTGGTACGCATGGCACGCCATTTATAATGATCGCCATACAACCATATTTGAGTAATGTTGTCATACTTCTTGTCGTCAGCAATTTCATTTGGAGGAATATGACAATGGTAGTCAAATATTGGCATCTTTGCAGCATGCTGGTGGTATAACTCCTGTGCTGTAGTCGTATGCAGCAGGAAATTCTTATCCATAAATGATTTCATCCTGATAATCTTTTTAAAATTAATAAAACAGTTTAAGGCATAATAAAAAATCAATTTTATTATGCCTTAATTTCATTTTCTATAACTTGAACAATCTTTTTAGATGTCGTTCATATATATTTTCCTCTACACATCCACCAATTACATCCGAATATTTTTCAAGCAGTAATGTATAATTCTCACCCATTTCAGCTGCAATTTTATAGCCGACATGAATCAACTGTCTGAAATTTGAATTATAATCCGGATGGCCGGGTATGTGTCTGAGTGTATTAGAGAATTTTTCGCCTGTCCAGTCTGCTACTTCCTCTGCACCCGGCAATTTAGAATCATCAATCTCTATTACATCGGCATAGGGTTCACATAACTCTTGTTTTCGTTCAAGCGCTTTTACGTATATTTCCTTCGCAACAGCCAGACCTTCCACTCCCGATATTGACAAACCAATAACTTCCTCAAGCCATGTGGTACCTGCTGTTTTTACATGTAAACCTTTGTTATACTTTTTTATAATATCTGCCATAATCGGATAGATGGTGAATTTGTCGCTGCCCGAATGAACACTAAGCTTCAATTCAGCAGGCAATCCAAAATTCTTAACAGCATAGTCAATTACAAGAACATCCTGTTCAAATTCTTTTGTAAATTGAGTTACATCACCTTTATAATCTACGCCTTTATTAAACCTTCCGGTAAATTTTGGTGCGATAGTCTGAGCAGGAATTTTTTCATCAGCAATCATTTTCAGAATAAAAAACATATCAACAGGTGTTTGTGGTGCTTCCACTTCATCCATCGAAACTTCTGTAATAAAATTGCCTTTACCTTTAGCCTTCTCTATGTGTCGGTAAATTCTACCTGCTTCCTTAACAGCTGCCAGAAATTTACCAGCAACCTCTTCCAATAAACCTTTAGTTATTTTTACCGGCTCCGGAATGCCGGGTATCGATACTTCCGTTCCCAATTCAGCACATGATTTCTTAAAGGAATTCACATCTTCAGCCGACGATTCATTACCAATATACATGGCAACATCAAGTGTAAAAAAATCGGCATGTTCTATAAATCGATCTACATTGGTGAGATTGATATGATCAGCATCTACAAAATAGGGTCTGTCCCACCCCAATTGACTCACTGCAGTATTGGCTTCTATTCTGGTCCCCGCAGGCTCCGAATGAACTATATTATGTTCACGATTCGACTTATTCCAAACAGGAGTAACATCTACTCCTTGCGATGCTGCTTTCATTATTGCTCTGAGCTGCGCTTCTCCTTGATGGTTAAAACGATCCCCTACTCCAAAGCTGAACTTTCCCAATTTCATACGTGTATATTTTTTAGTTATTTTCCCAAAGAATTTCTATTTCCGTGTACGAACACGAAATTAAAGATATATTTCGTACCAACAAAATAATCAAGAGATTTATTATCACATGTGAACAACTTAAAAGCTATAGCTTTAAATTGAAATTTCGAAAACCTTAAACCCTGATAAAAGGTGTTTATAATCTTACGATAAAAGTTTTCAGCTGGCATTTATAATACCTGAATAATATTTTTGCATAATCACCTATACCTTCAAACCTACTAAACAATTTCTATTGCATAATCACTATATCCTTCCCTTTCAACTGTTCAATTTGTTTTTTTGGTATTTTGTTTCCCATTAGATTCAGATATTCTAAATGTTCCAGTTCAAAAAGTGGTGATACATCATCAATCATATTACCCGACAGATCAATGACTCGTAAATTCTTAAGATTACTCAGCACATCAATATATCCAATTTCATTATTTGCCAGATACAGTTCTTCAAGACGGGTCAGGTCCCATAATTCAGTTAAATCAGATATTTCATTATTCGACAGATCCAGAACTTTAGCATGTTTTAGATATTCGACACCAAAAAGTGATGTAATTCCGCTGAATTCCATTTCATATTCTTCAAGATCCCGTAAATACCATGTTGGAAAGTACTCTTCAAGATGGCCAAATTCTCTAAGTTTAACAGCGTTGTAAAACGATCGTTCTATTTCTTCCGGTTCTGTTTCTTCTCCATCACCTTTGTACCGAACGCCATAATTATCACCATCTTCATCCTCTTCTTCATCCCATATATATTCAGGATGATAATCAATATCATCGTCACCTTCCCAATATTCCACTGCTATATTTTCAATATCTTCAGCTATTAATATATGTGCATGCTGTTCAAGTTCCAATTTATTTCTTTTAATAAACGAATCCTGTATCGTTCTCCTATAGAATTCGCCCCGATTGGGATGATAAAGCATTATTAGCCGTGAAAAACATTTAGCATCTTTCTCTTCATCTATGGTGACATATTTAGAAATCTTTCCTGCCAGTTCCCTAATGGCAGGATAATTTTTATTTTTATACAAATCGATTAATTTCCCGGTGATACGATTTAAATTCTCGTCCGAATATGCGGTCATCAACTCCTGATATATATCTTCCATACAATGAATTTTATGATCATTATTATGCATTAAATCCACCAAAACAAAAAGTATTCAAATTATTCCAGCTTCCTGCAAACTTCCAAAATTCTATAATAAAAATCAATTAATTCATTCCATGTGAAATAACTTTCACAAATTGGGGAAAATTATCACAAAGAACTTATTAAAAGCCACATTCATTATTTGTCGATAAAAGAGCAGTTTTCAAAAAAATCGCTGAATTGGCGCGCTTTTCAGGTAAACGAAACTCTATAAAAGTAGCCTAAAAAATTTCGGCATAGAATTATATAATAACAATCATTGAAAACAATTATAAATACTAAAATTGAATAAATATGGCAGACAAATTAAACGATTTAAAAGATTTACTTGAGCACGAACTAAAAGATTTATACAGTGCTGAAAATCAAGTATCGAAAGCTCTTCCAAAATTGGCCAAATCAGCCAAAAGCAAAAAATTGAAAGATGCCTTTGAACTTCATCTGAAACAGACTCAGAAACAAATAGAGCGTCTTGAGAAAGTAGCTTCCGACATTAAAGTAGACCTCAAAGGTGAACAATGTGAAGCCATGAAAGGGTTGGTTAAAGAAGGTGAAGAAATGATGAAGGAAAAAGCTGCCAGTGCAGTTCACGACGCAGGACTGATCGCTTCTGCTCAACGTGTTGAACATTATGAAATTGCCGGATATGGAACAGTTGTCCGCTACCTGGAAATGTTAAATGAGAAAAGTTCAGCTAAATTAATGTCTGAAACTTTAAAAGAAGAAAAGGAAACAGATAAAAAGCTTTCTCAACTTGCCGAAGAAATTAATGCTGAAGCAATGTAATTAAAGTTTTTAAAGTCAAATGAATAACATAACGAAAGGTTAAGCCGAGGATTTTAGAGGAACATGCCCCATTATAAGAAGAATTTCCAAAAAGTCCCCTCAGAAATTCTCA
>DASRQG010000431.1:0-2163 GCA_035645995.1 Mariniphaga sp.
GCATCAAAAGCACGGAGTTCAGGCTGAATTGCATCTGATTTTTCAAGCTGATCCTGGTCGTGTGCATAATTGTATATTCCGGATAAACCAACAACAGAATGTGCATCAATTAATCCGGGAGTGACTACTTTTCCTTTTACAATTTTATAATCTGCTGGAATTTCAATTTCACTCTGCAATCCAACTTTTTCAATTTTATCATCTTTAATAAGAATAACACCATTAACAATTTTTTCTCCTGCCATTGTGTAGATGGTGTCGCCTGAAACTGCGATTTGTGCATTGGTTATATATGAAGTAAGAATAACAAATGAACTTATTAAAAATAACAGCTGTTTTATCTTTATAAGTCTGTCAGTCTGAGCTTGTCGAAGACGGTCACACTTCGACACGCTCAGTGTGACAACTTGCTTCGAAATCTCCTGATCTAATGAAGATGCTGTCCAAAGGACTCCTTTCGGAGAAACAAGTTCAGAATAAATAAAGCTTCTCATTGGTCACCTCCGCAGTCGTGTACTTCAGTATAATCTCCGCGGAAAACTTCATAACCCCCGATAGAATATTTTTTATCTTCAGGGTCAGAAAGATCAAATACTTTTTCTCCTTCAACCCAGGTTTGCTCAACTTTTGTATAAACGCTCAAAGGTTCACCTGAAAGAATTATAAAATCGGCATCTTTGCCCGGTTCGAGTGAACCGACACTGTTTTCAAGTCCGAGCATTCTTGCACCTTCAAGAGTTAAAGCTTCTAGAGATTTATGTTTACTCATTCCTGCTCTTACGCCAAAAGCTGCAGAACGTAAAAAAAATCTTGAATCGGTAATTCCGTCATCGGTATGATAAGCAACATCAACACCTGCTTTTTCAAGTTCGGCACCTGTTTTATAAGAAAGATTTACTGCTTCATATTTTCCGCCGGGAGAATCAATCATAATAATTGAACATGGTACCCCGGCTTTTGAAATTTCTTCTGCAATTTTCCATCCCTCACTTACATGATGCAGTACAAGTTTAAATCCGAATTCCTCTTTTAATCTTATAACAGTCATAATATCATCTGCACGGTGAGTATGATGATGTACAATTCTTTTTCCTTCAAGCACTTCAACAAGTGTTTCAAGCTGAATATCTCTTTCAGGCATTTTTTCAGGATCACCATTGGCTCGTTCAATTTTGTTTTTATACTCCTGTGCTTTAATAAAAAGCTGTCGTATAATTGCTGCTGATTTGGCTCTAGTACCTGAGAAAGGAGGTTCACGAAGGGAGTTTGTTCCGTTGGCCATTTTTAATCCGCCGCATATATCATTTAAAGCATCATTACAGAATAACATATCATTAATTACTTTTGCATCCTTTCTAAGCTTAAGATAAACAGTTTGACCGCTCATCAAATGACCTGAACCCGGCATTACATTTACAGTAGTTATTCCACCAGCAATTGCTTTTTTAAAAGTATCGCTTTGCGGATCAATTGCATCGAGTATTCTTACATCGGGATGAGTAGTTGAAGAACGGTCGCCACCATCACCTTCACCGATATGCGAATGAGTATCAACAAGTCCGGGCATAATAACTTTTCCCCTTACATCATAAACAATTATATCTTCCTCAATGCCGTAAGGAAACCGTAACATACTTTCCACTTCAAGAATTTTTCCATTGTGTACCAGGAGATATCCGCTTTCAATCGGCTCTCCTGATACCGGGTAAATTTTTGCATTAAGAAAAAGTGTCGGCTGAGATTGCGGGAAGGAAGCAGTAAAAATTAAAATAATGAGAAAAAATAAAAAGAGAAGTCTTCCAAAGGATCGTTTCGACATTCCTGTTAAGTTCCTTTTATTTATGAATTTAAATTGGTTTGAAAATTATTGAAATGGGTGGTAAAATCCTAAAGTAGAAATGAGGTTCACCTTTAAGGTGAACCTCATTTTAAGTCTGTTTCTTATTTCAACAACATCATCTTCTTTACCGAAACAAAATCATTTACCTGAATTCTGTAAATATATACACCGCTTGCGAAACCTGAAGCATCAAAACTTATCTCATATTTTCCAACTGTTTTCTGTTCATTTACTAATGTCTTTACTTCTTTACCAAGTATATCATAAATCCTTAATGATACAACTCCATCCTCAGGCACCTGGTATCTTATGGTTGTTGATGG